>DDIP01000162.1:593-2922 GCA_002338605.1 Proteobacteria bacterium UBA1847
AGGGTTCCATGATGTCGTAAATAAAGCCCCACTCCTGCGCCCACATGTTGCCAAGCAGGTGTGCCGGAATCGGTCCGTCCTGCGGCACCTTGTCTTCGCCGTAGTGTTCACCGAGTTTCGCGCGAACGGCGCAATGCAGTTCCTCGTACAGCGGCTTGACCTCTTCCCAAAGCCTGGCTGCATCCGCCTGGAACTCGGCGGGACTCATGTCGAAGCCGGCACGCCACATTTCGCCGAGGTCGCCGTAGCCAAGTTCAGCTGCACCTTCGTTTACCAGTTCAACATAGCGCTGGTAGGGCTCGCGCATCGGTGGAGTAATCGTTCGCCAGCCGTTCCAGTACTCCAACAGCTCATCGTAGTCGCGACTGGTCTGCATCAGGCCCTCGAGCTCGGACCCGGAAATACAGTCATTGTCATTGCGACAATATTCTCCGGCGCCGTACATGCCCTCGAGTTCGGTTGCGATCAGCGTGAGCTCCTTGCGCTTGGCGGGATCAGAGGGTGTCGGCAACGACGTGCCGAGTTTCAGCAAATTGATCGCACGCCGGGTGGTCGGGTCGACGTCCTGCCCGTCATAGGCCAGCGCCTGCTGCACCATCTCGCTGTGCCACTTGGCGTAACGCTCGCTCGCGGCTGCTGCGAGGATCGCCGTGTCCTGGGTGATGTACGTTGCGCGGACCCACTGGGCCGCACCAATTTCTTTCGACAGGTCCTTGAGTTCGGCATTGGCACGCGCCACGAATTCTTCAGCCGTTTCCGAAGGCGCAGCCGCCGTCTTGTTATCCGCTGCCTGTTCCGAGCAAGCCGCCATCAAGACAACCAGCGCCAGGCCTGCCATCAATTTCGTGAGTTTAGTCATACCAGTCTTTCCAGTTTGTTTGTTATGAATGCCTCTAGTGAATGCCGTGCATCCAGCGCTTCAGAATCGGCGATATCAGGATCATGAATGCGCCGGCGATCAGGCCGAACCACATCAGGAACGAGAACAGCTCAGTGTAAGACGCCAGCGCCAGCGCCACATCCGCGGATTCGCCAGCCGTTGTATCAATTGCCGCCATTTTGCCGATGCGGGTCGCAACCGTTTCGGACAGCGCCGTGGCCAGGAACCAGGTGCCCATGCTGACGCCGACAACACTGCCGATCGACAGCTTGGTGACGGCCGACAAGCCAACCGGCGACAGGCAGAGCTCGCCCGTTGTGTGCAGCAGGTAGGCAAGGATCAGCCAGATCATCGCGACCTGCCCGGCCTGGTTCGGATGTTCGGCGCCAAACACCAGTGCACCGAAACCGAGACCCACTTGCACGATACCGAGTCCAAACTTGATCGGCGTGGTCGGCTCCAGGTTTTTCTTCGCAAGCCAGGTCCACAGTGCCGCAAACGGAATGGCCAGCAGCATGATGAAGCCTGCGTTCAGCGAACCGAACTGCGATGCCGTAAACGTTGTCGACCCTAGCGTGCGATCGACCACACGATCGGCATACAACGTCATCGAGCCCGCAGACTGTTCGAACAGGGCCCAGAAGACGACAGTCGACAGGATCAGAATCATCAGGACGACGGTGCGGCCAAACTCAGGCGAGTAATGCGTAATAAAGCCGTAAATCACGAATCCGATGATCAGGAATATCGACAGGTACAGCACTTCATCGGCGACCGCCTCGAGTCCGCCGATGGGATGCAGGTTCGCAATGACGGCCAGGATGCCGGAAATGATCGCAACGGCTGCGATCACGTAGGCGAGCTTATTGTTCGCATCGACTTTCGTGTGAATCATCGAATACAGGATAAGACTGACGATGGCGACGATCAGGAAGACGTTCTGCGTGATCAGCACCACCGGCTCGTTCTGCACCAGCAGCCAGAGTACGTAGAGGAAAGGCAGGCTTAACAGATAGATGCTCCACTCGAGGTTGATTGGCCCGAGTAAACTCTTCTTGAGCTTCTCAGGGTCGCTCGGTTCGGCAAGACCCATGAGGTGTTTTTGCCCGATCGTAAACGTGATGAGGCCTATGATCATGCCGATTCCGGCTGCGCCGAAACCGTACTTCCAGCCGAATGTTTCGCCCAGCCAGCCGCACAACAGGGTCGCCGTGAAGGAACCGATGTTGATGCCCATGTAGAAAATCGTGAAGCCGCCGTCGCGGCGTGGATCATCCTGCGCATACAAGCGGCCGACAATGGTGGAAATATTCGGCTTCAGGTAGCCGACACCCATGACGATCAATGCGAGTGCGAGGTAGAAAACCTTGAGTGCGGCGGTATCCTGGATCGTAACGTCGCCGGCGAGCACGGTGCCGGCGGCCAGGACCTCGCCGCTCGCGAGCGTCC
>DDIP01000046.1 GCA_002338605.1 Proteobacteria bacterium UBA1847
GTCACTACGCTATGTCGCCGCTCTGGAAGCGGATGGAACAGCCGCCGTTGGACTTGAAGCCGTCGATGCGAGTCATCCGTTTTCCAAAATCAACCTGACAGACAACGTTGTGCAGTTCGAGACCGAACGGTACTCGGCCAATCCCCTGGTCATTCAAGGGCCCGGCGCCGGGCCGGAAGTCACCGCAGCCGGTGTATTTGCCGACCTGTTGCGACTGGCCAACTTCCTGAACACCGGTGAAGGCTATGTCTGAATGGGTAACCGCGTTTGCGCCGGCGTCGATCGGTAATGTTGCCGTTGGCTTCGACATGCTGGGACTTGCACTCGAAGGTGTCGGTGATCGGGTTGCGGCGAGACGAGTCGACGCCCCCGGAATCAGGGTTGCCGAGGTGCGAGGCATCGATGGAGAACTGCACCCGTACCTGTCGGTGAAGGCGGACGAGAATACGGCCTCGATTGCCGCGCAGGCCCTGCTGGACGCGCACGGCCAGGGCATCGGAGTCGAACTCAAGGTTCTCAAAGGCGTGCCCTTGCAATCGGGAATGGGCAGCTCGGCGGCATCCGCGGTTGCAGCGGTCGTCGCGACCAATGCATTGCTGGACACGCCGCTGGCGGTCGATGCCTTGCTGCCGTTTGCGCTCGAGGGAGAAAAGTACGCGAGTGCCGGTTTGCATGCAGACAATGTTGCACCGAGTCTCGTCGGCGGACTTGTGCTTTGCCCGCAGGTGCTGCTTCCGGAAATAATTCGCTTGCCGGTGCCGGAAGGGGTCAGTGCAGTACTGTTGCATCCCGACCTGCAGGTTAATACGGCGCAGGCTCGCAAGGCGCTCGCCAAAAGTGTGCCGATGCAGCAATGGATTGATCAGCAGGGGCTTCTGGCTGGCTTCATCGCCGCCTGTGCGTCGAATGACATCGCCCTCATTGGACGGTCTTTACGCGACATTATTATCGAGCCACAGCGCTCGGTGAATGTTGTGTGCTTTGACGCGGTTACGCAGGCGGCACAGAAGTCCGGTGCACTCGGCTGCAGCCTGTCTGGCAGCGGACCCAGCATTTTCGCGCTGTGCAAGACCGGCGACGCACGCAACACCGCGAGTGCGATGGAACATGCCTGTCGCGCGCTTGGCATTGCCTGCCAGTCCTGGGTGAGCCCGATGAATGCGCCGGGCGCGAGGCTGGTGAACCCGTGAAGTACGTCAGCACTCGCGGTGCCGGTCCGGTTAACCTGGATGAGGCCTTGCGCAAAGGCATAGCGAGCGATGGCGGGCTGTTCCTGCCAAGCCGATTGCCGGCCTTTGGTCCCGACGATTTCAATGCCGCGAGCGACATTCGGGCGGTTGCCTCCATTTTGCTGAGGCCGTTCTTCGAGGGCTCTGAACTGGTTTCAGATATCGAACAAATCCTGGCGGAGACCTACAGTTTTCCGATTCCCGCAACGCCACTCCCGGTGGCCGACTCGAACGTTTCGATGCTGGAGCTGTATCACGGACCGACGGCCGCATTTAAGGATGTCGGGGCCGCGTTTCTGGCTGCTTGCCTGTCGCGCCTGGAAGGCGATGTTGATGCGCCACTGACTATTCTCGTCGCAACCTCCGGCGATACCGGTGGCGCCGTTGCGGCAGCATTTGATCATCGACCCGGCATGCGGGTCGCTGTGCTGTTTCCGGATGGCCGGGTCTCGAAGCGACAGGAACACCAGTTATGCTGCTGGAGTGAAAATGTCCTTTCGCTGAAAGTCCAGGGTGCGTTCGATGACTGCCAGGCGCTGGTCAAAGCGGCAATGGCGGATTCGAAGCTGTCGTCAACCTATCGTTTCAGTTCAGCGAACAGCATCAATATCGGACGGTTGTTGCCGCAGAGCACGTACTACGCTGATGCCAGCCTGCGGCACTTTCGACGCACAGGAACCAAACCGGGTTTCATAATCCCGACCGGCAACCTCGGTAACGGGTTCGCCTGTGTCATGGCACGCGCAATGGGGCTGCCCATCGGCCCCATTGTCTTCGCAACGAATTCGAACAGAACCATTGCAGACTATTTCGAATCGAACGAATGGTCGCCGCGCGAGAGCCTGCAAACGCTGGCGTCGGCAATGGACGTGGGTGACCCCAGCAATATGGAACGATTGCGAGAATTGAGTGGTGACGCGAACGCATTGCGCAAGCAATTGGCTGTCACCTCGGTGAGTGATGAGCAGATCAAGGCGGCTATCAGGCAGGACTTCGCACAATTCGGAATCGCAACGTGCCCACACACGGCAACCGCAACCCATACCTGGCGCCACCTGGATCCGGATGCGCGGCGACAGGACTGGATACTGGTCGCAACCGCACATCCGGCAAAATTCGAGACCATCGTTGAGCCGCTGATCGAGGAGTCAGTGCCGTTGCCTGCAGGGCTCGCGGACCTTCTCTCGCGCCCGGCATCTGCGATCTCGATTCAACCTGACATCACGTCGCTTGCCGCTGCCCTGACGGACAACTAGGATTAGTCCGACCTATGTCTGACCTGACTGAAATCCGGAATTACCCCTGGCTGTTACCGCTGCTCGCCATCGGAGTGCTGCTTATTGTGTGGCTGCTGTATCGAGTGCTGGCGCGCAAGCGAGGCAGTCTTGAGCATATTATTGCCGAGATCAGTTTCGACCGAATTGAAGGCCTGGTAATACCGAAAGCCGACGAAGGTGAGATTCTGATTGATTACCTGCTGCTGACGACGCAGGGCCTGCTCATCCTGGAGGTAAAAGACGTACAGGGGATCGTGTTTGGCGGCGACAAGATGCAGGACTGGACGGTTATCAATGACGAGCGTCGCTATACGTTTTCGAATCCGCAACCGGCGCTCTATGATCGAATTGCAGCCGTTCGACAAATTGTGCGGCAGGTTCCAGTGGCAGGTCGAATCCTGTTTCTCGATGGCGCAGAATTCACCAAGGGTATCCCGGGCCTGGTTTGCGATCTCAACGAGCTGATCAACGAATTCGGCGAGCCTGATAAGAACGCGGCGAAGTTCAAGATCGAGGCGTTCAAGCCGCATTGGGAACTGATCCGAAAAGGTGCCCTGAACACCAGCGCACTGTAGAGCCAATGCCGACAATTCAAGCGATACAGGCCGATATCACAACGCTGGATGTCGATGCGATAGTGAACGCGGCCAACGAATCACTACTGGGCGGTGGTGGTGTGGATGGCGCCATACATCGTGCCGCTGGACCGCGATTGCTCGATGCGTGCCGCAGTCTGGGCGGCTGCAAACCGGGACAGGCGGCGATTACTCCGGGTTTCGATCTTCGGGCGCGATATGTGATCGCAACGGTCGGACCGATCTGGCGTGGCGGCGACTGTGGCGAGGCTGATGTGTTGCGATCGTGTTACCTGCAGTGCATAAATCTTGCGGAAGCGAACGGTATCGCGTCCATCGCGTTTCCGGCGATCAGCACCGGGGTCTATGGTTTCCCGAAAAAACAGGCAGCTGAAATTGCCATTGCAACGGTGTCGAGTGCCGTTGAGGGTACTGCCGTGATCGCGGAAGTCGTTTTCTGTTGCTTCTCACAGCCTGACCTCGACCAGTATCGATCGATATTGATGCAGCCCTAGTCTTCCGGGAGTTCAAAAAACCGCAAGGCATTGGCCGTCGTAATGGCTG
>DDIP01000321.1 GCA_002338605.1 Proteobacteria bacterium UBA1847
TGGTGCGCCGGCAATGACAAGCCGGTAACGCTGCTGGAACTGGAGCTTCAGGCCGAAGTCGACAAATTCATTACGACTGCGTTACTCGCCCTGGAACAGGAAGATTTTTCGCTGCTGCGGGTTCTTCACAAGCTGCTGTTCGATGAGATTGCGTTTCAGCCAACATTGAGTCGAAGCCAGCGCGAACGTTATGAGGTGGCCAATAGTTATGCGGCACGCTTCTGCCGAAAACTCCTCGATCGTATTTCAACCGACCACGGCAATGAGCAACTTCGCGAATTCTATCGGCTGACGCAGCCGGACAAGATCAGCTACATTCATTCTCTCGCGTGGCAAAACTGACAATCTGACTATTTGTGCTGCTAGCGCCTTCGCGTCCAGAGCACGATACCTGTACCACACATGTACAAGAGCGCGAGTGCCGTGAGGTCGGCCAGCCAGCGGCCCAGGCCGGGCAGGATGCGGCCGCTGTGAACATCGAGCAATACCCGCTCCCAGTTGAGTGCCTGACCGAGTGCTGCGAGACCGATCTGCCGCACCTGCGCTGCATCAGGAAGTCCGGGTTGCGACCAGGTGATATCCGGGACGGACCCATTGTCGATAGCGACGAGGCTCATTTGATGTGCATCGAATTCGGCGATGCCTTCTCCGTCGGAAATATAGATGCGCTGATCAACGGTACCCATCTGCTTTATCGACAGATCGGCGGTGTAGCGTTCGATGAGTGCGCCCGTGGAGTCGGTAATGAAAAACTCGTCCCGGGTCGCGACGACAATGACGTCGTCGACAGCAACCGCTCCAGTTAACCGGTCGGCGTCCTTGAGTACTTCGTCGCCATTTGCAAACAACGTCTCTGCAGATGTTGCGAACTGGACTCCACCCGCGCTGAATGCGGAATCCACCGGCGGTAAATCGACCCCGTACAGGCCGATTAACCAGGGTGCAGCCGCTGTTCGTGACAGGCCGAGATCGTCCGCGTGATTCAGGATCAGGCCAGTCAGTGCGATAAGCACCAAAAAGAGCAAGGAGCTTACGCCGAGCACGCGATGCGTACGGCGCACCCAGTGCCTAGTGGGTCGCGGCCGCCTGTTGCTTCGATTGTTTCGTATATTCATCAAGTACCAGCGCAAGATTTGCGATTCGGGTTGCAGCTTTCACTGAAAGTGTAGCGCCGCTGATACCGTCAATGCGATGACTGAGTGATCCTCCGTCCGTCAGTCGCAGTTGCGAGAACTGTTCTGTGAAGAATGGATAGCGAATTTCCCAGCCACGCGTTTCACGAAACTGCATCACGCGCAGGGCCTGCACGGTGGCATTTTCCACGACAACGCCGAACGTGATGGGTTGTTCCTTGCCAATCTCATCGATGATCCATGCAGTCTTGCCATCCTTATACCAGTAGCGGACCCGCAGCATCGAGGGCGGGTGCCCCAGAATTTTCGAAGCGACGCGCCTCAGTTCGTCGTTGATCCAGACCACCGAACTCGCCGGATTTTCGGTGCCAAGCGCCTCTTGCAGGAACTCGGTGCGCGACTGATAGCGACCGGCTTCACTCGCAGCATAGGCAGCAGCGGATGCGAGCACCGTCGACGCGGCAAGCAAATACAGCGCTTTTCTGATGTTACGAGACATCAGAACTGGTAGCCAATACCGAGGTCGAATGCATCGAAGTCTCTCCCGGCTTCGCTCGCGAGGTCGTGTTCACGCTGTCGGATATCGAATTTCAGGACGACGTTGTCGGTTGGCCAGTAGTTGAGGCCGATTTCGTTCTGCGAGAATTGATCCTGGCTGCGCGCCGCATCGACATCCTGGTGACGTCCGTAAATGCCCCAGTCACCACGGTCGGTTACGAACCGGTAGCTGGGTTCAATATACCAACCTGTCTGGCGGTCGGCTCCGGCCGCTTCGACGGCGATTCCGGAGAAGTTCCAGTTCGCGTACAAGCCCTTAAGCGTAAAGGCGCCGGTGTTGTAGATGGCGTTCGCGACGAGCAGCTGACCCTCATCAAGGCCGTCGCCGCTTATCTGGCTCGCGTCGGACTGGTATTGATAGCTGATACCCAAATCAAGCCCCGGAATGCCGCTGTATCGCAATCGTGTCGTGTAGGCGAAGTCCTCAGCCGCAGCTTCGGCAACTTTTTGCCGACCGCTGCGTACGCGGAACGCGCTGCTACCGGAGGTTGGCATTGCAAGCCCTGAATGCGCTGCGATATCCCAGCTCAGTCCGTTCGAGAAATGGCCGCTCAATGCGGCACCCGCTTCCCACCAGGTGGCCGGAATGATGTCGCTCTCGACCGAGTTACGCTCCACACCGTAGAAAGTCGGTGGCTCGTGCGTTTCGTTGATGATGCCGATCGGCAGCAGAAAAAGTCCCGCCTTGGCAGACAAGGTATCGGTCAACACAAAATCAATGTACGCCTGCTCAAGCTCGACTTCGCCGGGCGCGCCATCGCCCGCGAGCGAGTGTTCGAGCTCCACCTCGGAGAAAAAGCGAATGCGATCAGTGAATTCGTGACCGAAGAACAGCACGAAGCGGTGAAAATCGATTTGATCGACGTCGTACGCGCTGTCGTCAGCATCCTGGTTGTTGTAGTGCAGCTCGCCGTAGCCACCGATCTGGGTCCGTGAGCTGGCCTCTGGCAATGCCATCGTTTCCAGGAAATTGCCGGTGGCTTCGACTTTTTGTTCTGCAGCGGCCAATTGTGCATCGGCTGTCGCAAGCTGCTGCTTGAGCTGCTCGATTTCCACCTGCTGCTGCTGGACGATCGCCCAGATTTCTTCGATGCCGGGTGTTTGGGACCGCGCCGGAGTGGCGCACACTAGCAGGATCAGGCCAAGCCAGGATGCGTGGATCTTCATACTCTAAAACCTCAAATCAGTGAGGTAGCGAGATTAATGCGATCCATTCTCAAATGCAAATGATTCCTATTTAACTTATCGTGTGCAGCGCTTACTCCAGACCCGACCCGTCTTCCGAATAAATCACCCAGATCTTGGTGTAGCCTTCGGTGTCCCAGGTGCCCGTCCATTCCTTCGGGATGGTGACCGCTTCGCCTGCGGCAATCGTCATCTCGGACCCATCGGACGATGTCAGCGTGACACCGCCCTCAATAAAATACATGAACTCATCGACACCGTAGGGTTCGATGATTTCGAAGCGCGTCTTGCCTGACCTGTACATACCGGACGCAAACTTCTTGTCGCTGCTGAGCAGCGTCGTGACATCCAGCGTCGTATTGCCTTTACGTTCGTGTTTGACGGTATCGGGCCGTTCGAAAATCGACCCGCTCTGATCGGCTGTCGATATTTTCGCCGGGCGCACGACACCGTCAGTCGAATAGGCAACGGATGCAGAAATCACCGTCAAACAGATGGTGGCCAGGCCAGCAATGATTCGTTTCATGACAATTCTCCGCAAGAGTCGATAATCGCCAGCCAGCGCCGACGCTGAAACGAGTATACAACTGATTGTTGATGGGCCAAGGAATTGTGGTGACTGCCATGGTTGCAGATCGACGCCCCGGTGAAGTGCGCCGTTCCGGTTTTCAAGCGCTTCTCCGACGCGGTAGACTCCCTATGGATGATGAATGCGGACCCACCTGCCGCCAGTCGCTGGGAAACATCAAATATGCTGTCTTTGCGCTCCGAATGCTTTCGCGTTGCGGCAATATTGCCGCTCGTATTGCTGTGGTCTGCCGCGTTCGGCGACGTTCCGGCCGAAAAGTTTGACTTGCGATTCTGGAAGCTGACCTTACCAACCGATGACAATGGAGACGGCAAAGTCGACGAAGTCGATGTTCGCTCGTTGTCCGATTTCTCCCATCCGGACTTTTTCTACGTCGATGAATCCGGGCTGCTTGTGATGACGGCGCCGAATAAGGCGACAACAACGGCGGGCTCGACAAACACGCGCAGCGAATTGCGACAGATGTTCCGCGGCACAAACACCAGGATCAGCACGCACGACCCGAAGAATAATTTTGCGCTCAAGGCAAACCGCTATTCCCGGAATTTTGCGGACGTTGGCGGTCAGCTGGAAGCCACACTGGCGGTGTTGCACGTTTCGAAAAACGCAAAATATCCGGACAAGAAGCCGGCCTTCTCCGTCGTTGTCGGGCAGATTCATGCCGACAAGGATGAAGGTATTATCAATAAGGGTAAGGGCTTTGGCTGGGGCAATGAGCCGATAAAAATTTATTATAAAAAATGGCCCGATCACGAAACCGGATCCGTCTTCTGGACCTATGAAAGAAACCTGGAAAAAGACAATCCCGACCGGCGAGACATTGCCTACCCCGTCTGGGGTAACACCTGGGAGAATCCGGATGACCCGGGTACCGATGGCATCGCACTCGGTGAGCTGTTCAATTACAACATCAACGTTCACGGCAACATCATGTACCTGACGTTTCGAACCGCCGATCCGGCACGGACTGTCAAATACCAGGTCGATTTGTCGAACAGCGTCGACGCCAATGGCGAGGTTGACGAAAAAGACCACCCACAGGGCTACTCAGGCGATGCAATGTACTTTAAAGCCGGCGCCTACAACCAGTGCAGCACAAAAGACGATCCGACATTCTGGTACCCGGCCTGTGCAGGCCTTGGCGACTGGGAAACGGACAAGGGAAACGGGGACTATGTATCCGTTGCATTCAGACGAATTTCCTTGAGTCGTTCGGTCAATCCTGCGCCGTAAACGGTCAGGATGTGTTTTCGGCCGGCTACCAGGCCAACACGTTGATCGGAAAGCGCTGATCCCGATTGTTTTATTCTTGTCACGAACCGATCGCGTCGAAAAGCGCCTTGAATCGCGCCTCGATCGTAGCACCAAACAGCGGGTCTCGATGATCGACGAGCGTCGACGATTCAATTTCATCGTGTCCCTCGGCAACCATCACGTCGAGGCGCCGGAACAGGTCGGACTCTTCCCATCGCATGTGCTCGCGCAGCGACCCGACGTAGCGCAGCGCATCGGCGACAATCTCCTTGCGACGGACAAAATTTCCTGAATTCGCCTCCACCAGTTTGTCGCGCAACTGTGCGCTCTGCAAACTCAAGGTATGGTGCTCATCACAGACGCGACCCATTCCCTGCGACAGATCCGGGCGTGCCGCACGCAGCTCGGCGTACAAGCGGTCTTCCTTGGGATGATGTACAGCGTCCGAGTAGACCGTCAAATAGTGCATGATATCCACCATCCGCTCGAGATCGGACGTTTCCTCGTCGAAGATCGCTTCGGATTGCTGCTCAAGCAGGCTCAGCAACCGCGCCATATTGCGATGATCTTGGCGAAGCTCGGCAAGTATTGGCGCGACTTTAATCGGCATGGATGCATCCTCGGCAACTGCACAGGTCAAGCTACTGGATGAAACCGGTGCAGGATATCGGGGTTTATTCGTATAAAGGATGAGGCCCCTGGCGACGAAAGACCCTGCGGTCGGCGTGCGGAGCAGGTGCTATTATCACCATCCACGATTTGCCATTGGAAGAGACTGAGCGATGAAGTTGCGTTACAAGATTTTTAACGGATTCCTTGCGGTCCTGACTGTCGCCATCCTGGCCCTGGCGATCACGATCGGCTACACGTCTGACTGCACCACGCCGCCGGGCGTCGCCAGTGACACTCAAACGATGAAGGCCGTTGTCTATCACTGTTACGGCGGACCCGAGGTACTCGAATACCTCGACGTCGCAATGCCGGCCGCGGGTCCGACGGATGTCGTCGTCCGTATCAAGGCCGCGGCAGCCAATCCGCTGGACTATCACTATATGCGCGGCTCGCCCTACCTGATGCGCCTCGCGTCGGGCATCGGACGGCCGGACGACCCGCGCATGGGTGTCGATTTCGCCGGCGTCGTTGTCGAGGTCGGCGATAAAGTAAGGCGATTCGCGGAGGGCGACAGGGTATTCGGCGGGCGCAGCGGCGCTTTTGCCGAATTTGTCGTCATCCCGGAAGACAGTGCCATCGCGCACATGCCGGACATTGTGAGTTTCGAAGAAGCGGCTGCGATTCCGATTGCGGCTGTCACAGCACTGCAGGCACTTCGTGACGACGGCAGACTTCAGCCCGGGGAAAAAGTCCTGATCAACGGCGCGTCTGGGGGTGTCGGAACGTACGCCGTACAAATCGCAAAAGCATTGGGCGCTGAAGTTCACGGTGTTTGCAGCACGCCCAATGTCGAAATGGTACTCGGACTCGGTGCCGATCACGTTTTTGATTACAAGAAAGAAAACTATACCGAAAGCGACAACCAGTACGACCTGATTGTCGACATGGTGGGCAGCCAGTCTTTGAGCGCAAATCGCCGCGTACTGAAGCCGGATGGACGCATGGTGCTCGTCGGTGGCCCGAAAGGAAACTGGCTCGCGCCGCTTTGGCCACCCTTAAAGGCGGCGGTCCTGTCGCCGTTTATCGACCAGGAAATCGGTATGATGCTGGCAATCCTGAAAGCCGACGACCTTGAATATCTTGCCGGCCTGATGGCCGATGGCCGCCTCACATCGCAGATCGACGCGCGTTTTCCGTTGCACGAGACGGCCGAGGCTTTGGAGTATCTGGAAACACAGCGCGCCCGGGGCAAAGTCATCATTTCAATGGAGCCATAGCGGTGTCTGACGCGGGCCAGCGGCCTAATCAGACCCCGCGACACGGGAAATGTTCGCACCCAGGGATTTGAGTTTTCGCTCCAGGTGCTCGTAGCCGCGGTCGAGATGATAAATTCGATTTACTCGCGTTGTACCTTTTGCAACCAGGCCCGCGAGGATCAGGCTCGCACTCGCGCGCAGATCCGTCGCCATCACCGGCGCGCCGCTGAGACCGCCGCGATGGCCACGAACCACCGCAACCTGTGACATCGGCGAAATATCGGCACCGAGGCGGACGAGTTCCTGCACGTGCATGAAGCGATTCTCGAAAATGCCTTCGGTGATCACCGAGGTGCCGTTCGCCTGTGTCATCAGGGCCATGAACTGAGCCTGCAGATCCGTGGGAAAACCCGGGTACGGAGCCGTCGAGATGTCGCTCGCCTGCCAGCTGTCGCAACTCGCCAGCGATATTGATGACGCATCCTGTGAGACGTTAAAACCACAGTCCTTCAAATGATCGATCAATGAACGCAGGTGTTCCGGCACGCACTTGTCGACCCTGACTGCACCACCCGTTATCGCACCGGCGATCAGCAGCGTTCCGGCTTCAATGCGATCGGGAACAATCGTGTGTTGTCCCGGCGTCAGCTTGTCGACACCTTCGATGGTAATGACGCTGGTACCCTCGCCCTCGATCTTCGCACCCATTGTTTTCAGATAGCGCGCGAGGTCGACCACTTCCGGTTCCTTGGCGGCGTTTTCAATCACCGTGGTGCCGCTTGCAAGCGTCGCCGCCATCAACGCATTCTCGGTACCACCCACGGTGAGTTTTTCAAACAGAATCCTCGCGCCTTCGAGCCGGTTGGCGCGGGCGATGACGTAGCCCTCCTCGATTTCCACGGTGGCGCCGAGTTGTCGCATCGTATCGACGTGCAAGTCGATTGGCCGCGAGCCGATCGCGCAGCCACCCGGCAGGCTGACCCGCGCCTCGCCGTAACGTGCCAGTAGCGGACCCAGGCACAGGATACTTGCCCGCATTTTCCGAACGAGGTCATAAGGTGCCTCCGCCTTCTCAGGTGGCTTTACGGTGACCTGCATGGAATGACTGTCGCGCTCGACATCGCAATTGAGCGCGGCCAGCAGCAGTTCCGTCGAATCAATGTCCTTGAGGGCCGGAACATTGTCGAAACGATGCTCACCATCGGCGAGCAGGCTGGCGAAGAGAATCGGTAGCGCCGCATTTTTCGATCCGCTGGTTGCGACTGTGCCGGACAGTTGCTGTCCACCGACGACTAATATTGAATCCACTGTAAATCTCCGCCTTGAATCAGTTGATAATTTGGCACCGCATTATGGCGCCAAACGGGAACAAAAATGGCGAATTATGCCTTGGCTGCCTTGTCGCGACCGAATTCAGCATCGAGCGGAATCATCGCAACGACGAGGAATGACGGGATTGTCGCCACCAGGACCCAAACGAAAAAGTGCGGGTACCCGAGACTTTCCTGCAGCCAGCCACTGAACATGCCGGGTAACATCATGCCGAGTGCCATGAACCCGGTACAAATCGCGAAGTGCGCCGTGCTGTGGGCGCCCCTCGATACGTACAGCATATAAAGTGTGTAGGCGGCAAAGCCGAGCCCATAGCCAAATTGCTCGACACCGACGGCGATAACCACGGGCAGCAGGCTTGGAGGCTGCAGATACGCCAGCAGTACGTAAACGGCATCCGGCAAGTTGATTGCCATCACCATCCACCAGAGCCAGTACTTGAGGCCATTGCGCGCTGCGAGAAACCCGCCAGCCAAACCACCCAGTGTCAGCATCAATGCACCCGCCGTCCCATAAACGAAACCGACGTCAGCAGTACCCAGCCCGAGACCACCCACCGCGCGGTCATCGAGCAGGAACGGCGGCGCGAGTTTGGTCAATTGCGCTTCAGCCACGCGGTACAGCAGCAGGAACGCGATCACCTTGCCAATGTGTTCTTTCCTGAAGAAGGTGATGAAGGTTTCGACGAATTTTGCCAGCAACGTGCGCAATGATTCCGCCCGGCCCTCGATATCCGTATCGGGTCGCGGCAAGACACGGCGATGCCAGGCAAACAGCATGACGAATATTGCGGCCAGCAGGTAGAAGGCGATGCTCCAGGACAGTTGCAGGTCGTTCGTTTCGTTTTCCAGGAAACCCGCAACCATGACCAGCAAACCCTGGCCGGAAATCATCGCGAGGCGATAAAAAGTATTTCGAATGCCGACAAACCAGGCCTGCTCGTGATCGTTGAGCGACAGGATGTAGAAACCGTCGGCGGCAATGTCGTGTGTCGCCGAACTGAACGCGACCAGCCAGAATGCGGCCAGCGAGTAACGGAAAAAGTTATCGGTTGGAATGCAAAGCGCTATGGCGGCGAAACCGGCGCCGACGAGCAGTTGCATGGCGATAATCCAGAAGCGCCGCGTCTTGAGAATGTCGACGACGGGACTCCACAGTGGCTTGATCACCCAGGGCAGGTAAAGCCAGCTTGTATAGAACGCTATTTCAGTATTGGAAATATCGAGGCGCTTGTACATGATCACCGACACGGTCATGACCGCGACAAACGGCAGGCCTTCGGCGAAATAGAGACTCGGTAGCCACGTCCAGTGCCTGCTTTTTGCAGTCATTGCGATCGGGCCATCTCGAGCAGCCGCTTTCGAGCCATCAGCAAACAGCCTTCAACGGGCTCCTGAACGACCGCCACCGCAGCCGGCTCGACCCCGAGTGACTGCAACTCCTGCAGCATCGTTTCACGGTACATCGTATTCGAACACACGATGCCGCCGGCAATGGCGAGTGATACATCGGGCGGGAAATCCAGTTTGGCCGCCGTCGCACGCACCAGCTGCGCCGCCCCCCTGGCAGCCGTCACAAGGATTTTTCTCGCGACTTCGTCACCCTGTCCAGCCGCATGCAACACTATCGGGGCCAGCGCTGCGATTTCCCGGCTCATGTCGCCGCTGCGACCCAACTGCATCAGCATTTCCCGAGGATTCGTCGTTTGCAGCTTTGAGAGGATGCGCTGGACAAGCAAGGTCGCGGGCCCGACACCGTCAGTGGCATCGGCCACCGCTGCCAGGGCACGGCGCC
>DDIP01000299.1 GCA_002338605.1 Proteobacteria bacterium UBA1847
ACCGTTGCCGGCTGCTCCGACGCGGAGCAGCCGGCAACCCTGGCTTTTGAGGTCAGCGGACGCCTCGAAGACCCCGACATCCTGGAAGCCAGCGGTCTCGCGCGTTCCCATCGGGAGCCCGGCCTGCTCTGGGTAATCAACGACAACGGCGCGAAGGAAATTGTGCACGCCCTCGACACCCGCGGTAACCGCCGGGGTGAATTCAAACTCAAGGGTTCGGATAACAAGGACTGGGAAGACCTCGCTTCCTTCAAGCTCGAGGGTATCCCTTACCTGATGGTTGCCGATATCGGCGACAACGATGCCAAGCGAAAAAAACGCACCCTCTATGTTGTCGAGGAGCCGGTTGCAGCCGAAAAGAGCGAAACAACGTTCTCCTGGCAAGTGTCGTACCAGTATCCGGACGGACCCCGTGATGCTGAAGCGGCTGCTGTCGATCTCGCCAATCGAAAAGCCCTGATACTCAGCAAACGCGACATGCCGCCACGCCTTTACGAGGTACCTTTGCTCCCCGATACCCCAGATACCGTAACCGCAACAGCACTGGGGGCTATTCAGAGTCTGGACAACCCCTCCCGACAGGATATCGAGTTCGCACCGAAGACCAAGGACTGGTATTGGCAGCCGGTCGGCATGGATATTTCTGACGACGGTATTGCCGCTGTCATCCTGACCTACCGCGCGGTGTACTATTACCGGCGACAGCCCGGGCAAAGCTGGTTCGATGCGCTGAACATGCAACCCGTTCGCATTGGCATCGGCAATTTCGAGAACGCCGAGGCGGTCGCGTTCGGTGATGAGCACCGGACGGTTTATGTCACGGGCGAGAACAAGCACTCGCTCATAATAACCGTCGATCTTGCGGGAGCATCCAGACCATGACATGCACAAGATTATTGGCGGTATTTTTGACTGTTGCGATGTGTGCCTGTTCGCCGGCATCACCGCCCCGGGCCGTACACAACACCGAGTCCGTCACTGTCATGTCATTCAACGTGCAAAACCTGTTCGATAACATCGATGATCCCGACAAGGACGACAAAGCCTACCTGCCGATCGAAGCGAAGCAGAACGATGCGCATATCGCAGAATGCAGCACCATTGAGGTCGATAGCTGGCGCGACGAATGCCTGAATCTTGACTGGAACGACTCGATTATCGGTCACAAACTCGACGTGCTGGCCACAACGATCCGGCAGGTCAACGACGGCACGGGAGCGGACATTATCGCGTTTCAGGAAGTCGAAAACGCATCGATTCTGGATCGTCTCCGCAATGAAAAACTGGCAGATCTTGGCTACCTGCCGGCGATCCTCATCGAAGGCACTGACACCCGCGGCATCGATGTGGCATTCCTGTCCCGATTGCCGCTCGCGGGCGACGCTCGCTTGCACCCGCTTCTCATCGATGACTATCCGGATCGTGCCGGCGACACGCGCGGCGTCCTGCAGGCGGATTTTCGCTTGCCTGACGGCTCGATATTGACGGGCTTCAGCGTGCATTTCCCGGCACCGTTTCATCCGACCGGGATGCGAATTGCAGCGTACCAGCATCTGGCAAGCCTGCGTGATGCCCTGCCAGACAATCACCATGCGTTTGCCGCCGGCGACTTCAACACAACGAGCGAAGAAGACGCCCGCGAAGGCCTGCTCAGGGATTACGCGCGTCCGCACTGGAGCGTGGCCCACGAAATCGGCTGTAAAGGCTGCCAAGGAAGCTATTTTTAGAATCGGGATTCGACCTGGTCGTTCCTTGACATGATCCTGTTTTCGCCCGCACGTGGCGCAAAAACAACAGCGCAGATTCGCGGGGATTCCGTGCACATCGCGAATCGGACTCCGGCTCAACGCAGCGAAGATGGTACGCCCGAACGCTTCCAGGCCGCGAGCGGCACCGGCGTATCGGACCACTGGCCGATAGTCGCAACGATCCAATTCACTGTAAAACAATAGCTTGCAATAGATTCATAACAAATAGTCTCAGCCCCGTTTTTTGGGCCTGCAAACAGCCGTGGCACAGTGCGCTGTAGCGCTCACAAACCCTTATTGCGTAAGCATTTTCTCTGCGTTAAGTTTGGCCAACGAATGCAAAAAAACAATCCGCAATCGGGCACCTTTTGGCCGATTTCGATTAAGCACTCACAAAACGAAACAGTCGGGTCCTATTGGCGACCTGGACTTTCGTCTCATTTTCCAAAGCGGGGATTCAACAATGAAACTTAGATCTCGATTTACAGGATCGGTGCTCGCGGCTTTCGTCGCAGTATTGATGCTGGCCGTACCTGTTGCAGGAAACGCACAGGAAACGACCTCTTCCATTCGCGGCAAGGTACTGGATGCGAGCGGCAACGCTTTAGCGAATGCCTCGGTTGTCGTTGAGGATTTGCGTAGTGGCGTCGGTCGTAGCCTGACAACCAACGACTCCGGCCTGTTCCTGGCGACGCGCCTGCTGCCCGGCGGTCCGTATCGCGTTACGGTCAGTAATAGCCAGATGGTGCAGATCGATTCGATCAGTGTCGGCGACATCTACAGCGTGACAATAAACATGACCGATGCAGCGATCGAAGAGATTGTTGCTGTCGGACAGCGCGGCGAGGTCGTCGAAGTTGCGGCGGGTCCGTCGGCAACTTTCACGCTGGCTGATCTGGAAAACTCGGTGTCATTCGGGCGAGATATCGCCGATGTGTACGCCGTTGATCCTCGCCTGAATATTGACGTTGATGAAGACGGCCTGGGCATCAACTGCGGTGGCAAACATCCCCGCTTCAATGCCACCACACTGGATGGCGTCAGTCAGGCGGACCGCTTCGGTCTGAACGAAAATGGCTACGCGACGGCCGTTGGCATGCCGTTTCCTTACGACGGTATCGAGCAGGTTGCTGTTGAACTGGCACCGTTCGACGTCACCTACGGCGGATTTTCAGCCTGTATCATCAACGCCGTCACCAAGTCCGGCACCAATGAATGGGAAGGCAAGGCCTTTTACGAGTTTTCAAATCAGGACCTTCGCGGTGACACAGTCGCAGGCGATACGTCGGATTACTCCCGTCCGTCTTACGACAAGACCACGTTAGGCTTCAACATCGGCGGCCCGATCATCAAAGACAAGCTCTTTGTATTTGCCGCCTATGAAGAATTTGAACTGCCGCGCTTTCTTGCCAAGGGATATGCCGGATCAGGCAATGGCGAAGAGCGCGACTGGTTAAGCCAGGCGGAGTATGACCGAATAGTCAATATCGCCCAGAGCATCTATGGCTACGATACGGGCGGCCAGCCTGGCGACGGTACGCAGGAAGGTGAGAAATACATGGTCCGTCTTGACTGGAACATCAATGACTACCATAACGCCGCATTCATTTATAACTATTTTGACGGCTACCAGGACCGTGATTCGGATGGCGACGACAACGAGTTCGAGTTTGCCAACCACTATTACCGTAAGGGCGCCGAGTCCGAGACGTTCACATTGAAATTGTCCTCTCAGTGGACCGACGCATTCTCCACAGAATTATTTGCCAGCACCAGCGAAATGAACGAC
>DDIP01000132.1 GCA_002338605.1 Proteobacteria bacterium UBA1847
GCTTTGACCGCCACGGCTCGGTTGATGCGGGGGTCCTTCGCCAGGTAGACCGCCCCCATCGCGCCGCGGCCAATTCGCCGTTCAATAACGTAGCGGCCGAGTCGCTCCGGGACGCCTTTGGCGAGCTGGCCGGGTACATCCGGCGCTGTCAACGTACCTTGCGTGCGTTTCATCCATTCCAGTACAGCTTCTGCGCGCTCCGGTTTGGCCTGTTGTTCGAAAGCCAGCGACAGCTTGTACATGACCGCCGCAATTGTTTCCGAAGGGTGGCAGCGCCGGAATTCGGCGAAGGCAGGCTCTAGGCGACCGGCAGCGAGGAAGTCGCTGCCTTTGCGAAACGCATCACCGGACACCTTCTTGATATCGACAACGAGCCAGGCACTGAGGATCGCCACGCCGAGAAAAATAAGAATGGGCCGACCAAGGTCAAGACGAATGTGCAACCCGTAGAGCAAAGTCGCCTCAGCCAACAGCATGATGGCAATGACAGT
Organism: Proteobacteria bacterium UBA1847; assembly: GCA_002338605.1. GTDB lineage: Bacteria > Pseudomonadota > Gammaproteobacteria > Steroidobacterales > Woeseiaceae > UBA1847. The sequence continues at coordinate 492 of DDIP01000132.1, forward strand.
TACAGTTAAAACTGCTATGTCATGGCGGTTTCTGTCGGGCAGGAACAGGACGGCGACGATCGCCAGCATCGCTGGAATCAGGTATTCAAGTGCCTGGATGCTCGGTGGTGCGGCGATCGTCCGATCGTTTTCGAGATCCGCAAGCAAGGCTGCCATCACCTCGGACATCGTAACGAATTGCCCCGACGGCAAAACGGCTGTTGCGCCGACAATTGGCGGATCGGAGTCGACGAACACCGTGGCGTCTTTGAGCGAGGCATCCTGCTGGTTGCGCAAGAGATTGTCGACATCAATACGCGGCAGCTCAACGTAGCTGGACAGGAAAATGAACTCGTCGTCGGCGGAAAGAATTGTGCCTGGACCGGACGCCGATGAGTCAAGGCTGATGGCCAGCGGCAGCGATGGTGATTTGACGCCGCCGTTGAAGTGCCAAAGCATGGATTTTCGTAGAACGTTGTCTGAATCCGGCTGCACCGTGACGATACCGTCGGCGCGTGCAACATCCGCGAACCGGTGACGTGTCGGAGCGTAAACCAGGGTTTCAGAATCCAGCAGGGCGCTCCAGGCCGGCAGCTCGTTCGATGCCGGTATCTCCGGCGGGTTCGCCAGAATAATTCGACGCACGCCGGAGGCTTTAAGTACCTCGATCAGACGGCCGTAAGTGTCGATCAGTTCGCTGTTACTCAAGCGCGAGCCGTCGATGCTTGCGATAAAAGCGTTTTCGGCAGCCTGGTTGGGCATGCCGCCGGCAAGCTGATCGTAGATCAGCCTGTCCGCGGCGGTGAACCATTGCGCGAGCGGTCCATACACCAACAGCAACAGAACGCTGACGAACGAAAGCGCGATAATCCGGTTGCGTTTTTGTTGTGCAGCTGTATCCAAAGTACGTCATGTCCCTGTATTTAAGGGCAAAAGTATAGGCAAATGTCGCCAGCCTTAATGAGATAGGGTTGGCATTTTTTATGTAATACAGCCGCTGGAAGCGGTGCTATCATTGAGTTTCGCCGGTTTGCGCGAATTTAACAATAATCCCCGTACGGTTCGCGAAATTGGCTGAGATTGTTTCAATTAATTATTATAAATCAATTACTTATTATATCGTCATTCGGGGATTTGGTGCCGATGCGCGCGCGAGACGATTTTTGCTCTGTCCCTGTGAGGTGCTAAACCGTGGCTAAGGCCAAGATCGCCTACCTTTGCACCGAGTGTGGCGCGCACAGCCTCAAGTGGGCGGGCCAGTGTCCCGATTGTGCGGCCTGGAATACCCTGACGGAAACGTCAATTGCGGCAACAAAGTCAGCCGCGAGCGTTCCTGCAATTACACTTGATGAGCTGCCGGGCGACGTCGAGTTTCGACATCCAACGGGGTTCCTGGAGTTTCACAGGGTCCTCGGTGGAGGCCTGGTGCCCGGGGCCGTCGTGCTACTGGGCGGTGATCCCGGCGTTGGAAAATCCACTTTGCTGCAGCAGGTTTCGGCGCGGCTGATGCGCGACGTTCCTGTGTGCTACGCCACGGGCGAGGAGTCGCTCCGGCAGATTGGGCAGCGCTCGCTGCGGCTCGGCCTGGATGCATCCGAGATGAATCTGCTGGCCGACGTGTCAATCGAGAACGTGTTGGCGGCTGCCCGACAGTGCAAGGCGCAAGTCCTGGTGATCGACTCGATGCAGACGATGGTGAGCGAGGCTGTCCCGTCCGCGCCGGGTTCGGTCGCACAGCTTCGAGATAGTGTCGGGAAGATCGTGCAATTTGCGAAGCAGAACGATGTCGCCGTATTCATTATCGGGCACGTGACAAAGGAAGGCGCAATTGCGGGTCCGAGAGTGGTTGAGCATATGGTGGATACGGTTCTATATTTTGAAAGCGATCCAAGCAGTCGTTACTCGATGATCCGAAGTGTCAAGAATCGATTCGGCGCAAGTGGCGAGATGGGCGTGTTCGCGATGACCGAAACCGGGTTTCTTGAAGTCAGCAACCCTTCTGCAATTTTTCTCTCCCGTGAGTCGGTCGACGAGCCGGGCAGTGTCGTTTCCGTAACCTGGGAAGGGAGCAGGCCATTGCTGGTTGAGATTCAGGCACTCGTCGCGGACGGCAACAGCAACTACGCGAAACGCCTGGCCCAGGGCGTTGATCAAAATCGATTGTCGTTGCTACTCGCCGTGTTGCAGCGCCATGCTTCGCTGTCTATTACCGACGAGGATGTCTTCGTCAACGTCGTTGGTGGCTTGAGGATTAGCGAAACGGCCGTGGATCTTCCGACCTTGCTCGCAATCGTGTCCAGTTTCCGAAACAGGGAGGCACCGTCCGGCATGGTCTGCTTTGGTGAAATCGGCCTGGCAGGTGAGATTCGCCCGGTACGATTCGGCACCGAGCGAATTGCCGCAGCGGCCAAACAGGGATTCTCGCTGGCCATCGTGCCGAAAGGCAACGTCCCGAAAACTGCACCCGATGGCATCAAGGTCGTCGGCGTCCGCAGGTTGACTGAAGCGCTGGACGCTGCGTTCTAGCGCGCCTCCTGCTCCTCAGGTGCGTCGGGATCCCGGGCGCCAACCCGGACCGTGCGGACCCGATTTTCATCAGTTTCCACAATTTCAATCGGGTAGCCGTCAATTTTGAGGCAGGTAGCCGGAGCCGGAATGGTTTCAAGGTTTTCAACGATCAGCCCATTCAGTGTTTTCGGCCCGTCCGTTGAGAAGTCCCAGTCCTGCGAGCGGTTCAGTTCCCGGATGTTTGCTGTTGCATCGACAATGTACGTGTCGGCGCCATCCTTGACGACGTCAATCTCGTCATCAGCCGGGTCCGTCGTGAATTCGCCAACAATCTCCTCCAGGATATCTTCGAGCGTGACCACACCCTGGATATCGCCGTACTCATCGACGACCATTGCAATACGTTCGCGCCGGCGCTGAAACTGGACAAGTTGCTTGCTGAGCGGCGTACCTTCGGGAACATAATAGGGTTCCGACAACAGTGCCTGAAGCTGGTCCTTGTCAAACTCCTTGTGCGCGAGATTCGCAAGACGACGCAAGTGGAGGATGCCGATCATGTTGTCAATATCGTCACGGTAAACCGGCAGTCGCGTATGCTGGCTTTCCGAAATAATTCTGACAATTTCATCTTCATCGTCGTCGAGGTCAATTCCGACGATCTCATTGTGCGGCACCATTACATCGTCGATGGTTACTTTTTCGAGGTCGAGAATGCTCAACAGCATTTGTTGATAACGCGACGAAATTCTCGCACCGGCTTCATAGACAACCGTTCGCAGTTCCTCGCGCGTCAGTGGTTGCAGTTCGTTGTTCTTGCTACGGACGCCACACAGGTACAGGACACCATTCGATGCGACGTTGGTCAGCCAGACTATCGGGTAGGTCACTTTCAGCAGCGGGTAGTAAATGAGGGCGGCAGGAAATGCCAGTCGCTCCGGGTGCATGGCAGCAAGCGTTTTTGGCGCAGCCTCAGAAAAAATCAATACGATCAACGTCAGGAGCAAGGTACCGATTGCAACTGCCGGCTGACCGCCGATCTTGAACGCAATAATGGCCACCAGGGATGCCGCTGAAAAATTGACGAGGTTGTTGCCAAGCAGGATAAGACCGATGAGACGGTCCGGCCGTTGCAACATTTGCTCGGCCAGGCTTGCGCCGCGGTGTCCTTCCTGGGCTTTGTGACGCAATTGGTAACGGTTGAGGCTCATGAGCGCCGTTTCCGAGCCGGAAAAGAACGCGGAAAGCAGCAGTAGCACGAAAAGCAAACCTATCAGGCCTGCTAGCGGTATGTCATCGCCCAAAAGAAGGGCACCTCCTGTTCAAACACCATTCAGCAGTTCACCAGCCCACTGGTGGGCTGTCAAGAACAGGATTCTCAACTCCAGCTGCGATTCAGCTGCTCCAGTACCAGGCGGGTGCCGAAATAGGCAACACAAAGCAGCAAAAAGCCACCCAGGTACAGTTTTATCGCCCGTTTCCCGCGCCAGCCAGCAATAGTGCGTCCGGCAAGGAGTGCGCCAAATACGATGAGCGCGAGAATCGAGAGAACCGTCTTATGTGCGAGGTGTTGTGCAAAAAGATTGTCGACGAATGTCAGCCCGGTGAGGATTGCCAGCGCAAGTCCCGCAAAGCCAGCCGCTGCAATCGAGAACAACAACCGTTCAGTGGTCTCGAGCGGGGCAAACAGGTTGTTCACGGCCGAGAGCCGGCGGGCATGCAGTCGTCGCTCCTGCACCATTGCGTAGACGGCGACTATGGCGCCAACGGTGAGCAGACCGTATGAGAGCAATGAGGTCAGAATGTGCGCACGTATCTGCCAAATCATCGGTGTGCTGCTTGTCGACGAATCGCCGGCGAACGTGACCAGCGCAGTGAATGCAGCGAGTAGCAGCATGCCCGCACTGATGCCACGCAATGTCGGCTCAATGGCGGCGATCATCGCAATCAATGCCAACTCCAGACCGATCATCGATGCGATATGGGCCGTTGACAAATCGAACCTTCCGCCGACCAAAACGCTTTCGTAAAGAAGCTGCCCATGCAGGCTCAGACCAATGGCCAGTACCAGGAAGGCGACGACCAGGAATGCATTGTGAAGTGCCGCAAAACGTGGCAAGCGAGTGCAGCCGAAGGCCACGCCAGCTAATAGGTACAGCAGGAAAATTGTGATTTCAGACACAGAAACCCGGTAGGCACTAACCTAACTTTGGAGTCTCCCAATCATCCCATATGGCGTAGGTCAAGAGAACCCTACTTAATGAGAATTCGCGTACTCGGTTGCAGCGGCGGCATTGGCGCAGGATCGCTGACCTCTGCCTTGTTGATTGACAATGATGTTCTGATTGATGCGGGCACCGGAATTGGTGACCTTGCACTGGCAGACATCGATTCAATCCGCCATGTATTCCTGACCCACTCCCACCTGGATCATATCGCTGGATTACCCATGCTGGTCGACCGGCTATTTGATGAGGATTTTGAAACACCGCTGACCGTCTATGCGCGCGAGGAAACACTGCGCGCTGTCCAGGATCATCTCTTCAATGACGTCATCTGGCCGGACTTTTCGAAACTTCCGAACGCAAGCAACCCGATGCTTCGGTATCGTGTTTGCGAGCCTGGCGATACGATCGTAGTTGGTCATCGGGAATTTTATGCCGTCGATGTCGTGCATAGCGTGCCATCGCTCGGCTTTACGGTGCAAAATTCTGGGGGAGTGTTTGCGGTCAGCGGCGACACGAAGACCAATGAAACTCTATGGCCCGTGCTAAACGCCTGTGATGATCTCAAGGTTCTGGTCATAGAAGTCTCGTTTCCGAACGAAATGCATGAACTCGCTACGCTTTCCGGACACTACACGCCTCAGACCCTGACCGACGACCTGAAACGGCTGAGACACAGCCCGGAAATATGGTTGACCGGTATGAAACCCGGTGAGGAAAGCCGGATTTTGAGCCAGGTGTCTGAGGCGGCACCGGAGAAAAATATCAGGATGCTGTCGCGCGGGACGGTTCTGACAGTTTAGAATCCCCGCATGTTTGAAAATCTTAGTGGCCGACTGTCGGATGCCGCCCGAAATTTGACCGGTAAGGGCCGACTTACTGAAGCCAATATCAAGGATACTCTGCGCGAGGTTCGGCTGGCACTGCTGGAAGCTGACGTTGCGTTGCCCGTCGTCAAAACGTTCATAGAGAGGATCCGTGAACGTGCGCTTGGCGAAGAAGTTGGCAAGAGTCTGACGCCCGGCCAGGCGCTCGTCAAAATAATCCACGCGGAACTTGTCAGCATTCTTGGCAGCGAATCCGCACCGCTGAATTTCCGAGCGCAGCCACCCGTTATCATCCTGCTCGCTGGTTTACAGGGTGCTGGCAAGACGACAACCGCGGCGAAGCTTGCCAAGCGACTGATCGAACGTGACAAGAAAAAGGTCATGCTAGTGAGTGTCGATGTTCACCGGCCAGCGGCGATCCTGCAACTGCAAACGCTGGCAGGTGAAGTCGGCGCTTTGCATTGCGGCAGTGACGCCAGCGAGAACCCGGTCAATATTGTCGATCGCGCACTCGAAGAGGCGCAACGCTCGTTTGCCGATGTGTTGATTGTCGATACCGCCGGTCGCCTGCACGTTGATGCCGACATGATGCAGGAAGTCGTCGCTGTACATGCCCGGGCGAAACCCCATGAAACCCTGTTTGTCATCGACAGCATGGCGGGCCAGGATGCTGTCAACGCAGCGAGCGCATTTAACGACAGTCTGGCGCTGACAGGGGTTGTAATAACCAAGGCGGATGGTGACGCGAAAGGCGGTGTTGCATTGTCTGTTCGGGAGGTAACCGGCAAGCCTATTCGTTTCATGGGTGTCGGCGAAAAACTGGACGCGCTCGAGGCATTTCACCCGGATCGTATGGCGTCCCGTATTCTTGGTATGGGCGACGTACTAAGCCTTGTCGAAGAAATCGAACAAAAGGTCGGCAAGGACAAGTCAGAGAAGCTGGCGAAGAAACTGAAGAAAGGCCGGGGCTTTGATTTGTCGGACTTGCGCGATCAGCTCGAACAAATGGTCAGCATGGGCGGTCTGGCGTCGATGCTCGAAAAGTTGCCTCTCCCGGGCAAGGTGAACAAGGCAGCAATCCAGGAAGTCGGCAACGAAATGAAGATCAGGCGCCAGATCGCGATTATCAATTCGATGACGCCGGGGGAGCGCCGCTTCCCGAAAATCATCAACGGGTCGCGAAAAAAGCGCATTGCACGGGGCGCCGGGCAGCAAATCCAGGACGTCAATCGCCTCCTGAAGCAGCATTTGCAGATGGAAAAGATGATGAAAAAAATGTCCAGGGGCGGCATGAAGAAGATGATGCGGGGCATGCCGGGTGGCGGACTGCCACCTGGTTTCGGCTAGAAATCGGGCGAGTTTTGGGGCGAATCGACGGATTTACCGGCGATGCTCCGAACCTTTCTTGTAACATTCGGAAAAACTTAAGGATTTTCGCCCTTCAAACGCTTCACATTTACCTCAAAACCCGTACAATGCGCCGTCTACTCGGGCCCGCTCGAGTCAAGGCATGTCTGCCTCTCTTTGATTTTTATACGGAAATGTAATGGTTAGTATTCGACTTTCGCGCTCGGGCGCGAAAAAACGGCCCTTTTATCACCTGGTGGTCACCGATTCTCGCAATCGCCGTGACGGCCGGTATATCGAACGTCTTGGTTTCTTCAACCCTGTCGGTCAGGATCACGAAGAGAACCTTCGTATCGATCTTGAGCGCGTTGATTACTGGGTTGGCCAGGGTGCGCAACCGTCTGAGCGGGTTGCCTCCCTGCTGAAGAAACATCGCAAGGCGGCCGCCAGCAGTTAGATCGTTGGCGCTTGAGCCGCTTGTTCTGGGGCGTGTGGTTGGCGCGTTCGGAGTTCGGGGTTGGGTCAAGGTGTATTCATACACCGATCCGCGTGAAGCGTTACTGAATTACAAGGGATTAATGCTTGGTCGAAATGGCGGTTGGCAATCCGCCGAAGTCGTTGCCGGG
>DDIP01000198.1 GCA_002338605.1 Proteobacteria bacterium UBA1847
TCAAATCGACGTCTTCGGCTTGGCTTGCCTGGACGTTAGTAAGCGCAAGAACTAGAGCGACCAAGCCTGTCAAGAGCGTCTTATTCATTCTTTTACGCCGTCCTGTTTCGTGGATTTATCCCGGTTTTCGAGTCTAACAGCTATTCATCAAACACAATAATGCGGCCAGCGCCGGCGAACGATTGGGCCAACCGCCAACACGACGCCGAGTATCCTTAGTCGCTTGCTCCAGGGTGGGATGGTTCTCTTTGTAGTGTAATTTCAGCCAGGATCGCCCATATTCGTTTACAGCATCACGCATGATACTAATGAACGTCGAATCGAATAATCTCGAGCTGACGTGTGACCGGGATCATGAGACTCTACAATTGTGCAAAACGAGTATTCGAGCTGCAATTTGACAACCAGAGACAAGATGATATGCAACCTACTGACGCTTTCATAGAAGGGCTCCCAAAGGCCGAGTTGCATTTGCACCTGGAAGGCAGCCTTGAGCCGGAGCAAATGTTTGAATTCGCGGGTCGCAACAAGATCGACATCCCGTTTCAATCGATCAATGAAGTTCGCGCCGCATACGACTTCGCAAACCTGCAGGATTTTCTTGACATCTACTACCAGGGAATGAAGGTCCTGAGAACGGAGCAGGACTTCTATGACCTGACGATGGCCTATTGCCGCCGCGTGCACGCCGACAGTTGTCGACATGTTGAAGTGTTTTTCGACCCTCAGGGTCACACAGAACGCGGCGTTCCTTTCCAGGTATTCATCGACGGTATTGCGGGGGCGCTTCGCGACGCGGAAATCGATCTCGGAATGACGTCAAAACTCATTATGTGTTTTCTGCGCCATTTGTCGGAGAAATCAGCGCTCGAAACGCTCGATCTTGCGGCACCGCATTTTGACCATATCGCGGGCGTGGGGCTTGATTCCAGCGAGGTCGGGCACCCACCATCGAAGTTCGTCAAGGTTTTTGAACGTGCGGGTGACATGGGGCTCCTGCGCGTCGCTCATGCCGGAGAGGAAGGGCCGCCAGCTTATGTCTGGGAGGCGATTGATCTGCTGAAAGTCGACAGGATTGATCACGGCAATCGGGCATTGGAGGATTCGAAACTGGTGACCCGGCTGGTCGAGACAAACATGACACTGACAGTCTGCCCCCTTTCGAACACCAGGTTATGCGTCGTCAAGGACATGGCCGATCACCCGCTGAAGAGAATGCTGGATAGCGGTCTCCGTGCGACGATCAATTCGGATGACCCGTCCTATTTTGGCGGGTATTTGAATGACAACTACCGGGCAGTCGCGGGCGCGTTGGCACTAACGAAGGACGACCTGACAACCCTGGCGGTCAATAGCTTTCTTGGCTCGTTTCTGAGCCCGGACGAAAAGGCGGCACATATAAAACGCGTAACAGACTATGCAAGTGGTATTGGAGACGACGACTAACATGCCATCACTGGAATCGTTTTTTGAATTAAAAAAACACGGCTCAAATGTTCGAGTCGAGGCGCTCGGAGGCGTGACCACCTTTCTCGCGATGGCCTATATCACTGTCGTGAATCCTTCGATACTCTCCGACGCCGGCATGGATTTTGGCGCCGTTTTTGTTGCCACCTGCATTGCCGCCGCGTTCGGTTCCATCGTGATGGGCTTACTCGCCAATTATCCCATCGCGCAAGCGCCCGGCATGGGTCAGAACGCATTTTTCACCTTTAGTATCGTTCTCGGAATGGGCCACACATGGCAGACCGCCCTTGGCGCCGTGTTTGTGTCCGGGATGATTTTCGTGGCGCTCAGCATATTGCCGGTGCGTGAATGGCTGGTCAACGCAATCCCGCGCAACCTGAAATTGGGTATGGCCTCGGGAATCGGCTTGTTTCTCGGCTTCATCGCATTGAAAAACGCAGGCATTGTCGTCGCTCATCCGGCAACGCTGCTTGCATTGGGCGATCTGTCCAGTTTTGAACCGCTCTCCTGCATTCTCGGTTTCGTGACCATGGTGGCACTGTCGGCAAGAAAGATTACTGGCGCTGTGCTCATCGGCATACTGTTTGCCACCGTTCTGGGCTGGACCTTCGGTGCTACTGAATTCAGGGGCTTTGTTGCGATGCCGCCTTCACCGGCTCCGGTATTGCTGCAACTTGATATTGCCGGAGCCTTGCAGCTTTCCATGGTGACGCCAATTTTGTCGATGTTGATCGTCGATATTTTCGACACAGCGGGCACACTGGTTGGCGTCGCAACACGCGCCAACCTCCTGAACGATGATGGCAAATTGCCACGATTACGGCGCGCCCTGCTCTCGGATTCCGGCGCAACCGTAGTTGGCGCACTGGCAGGTACGTCATCAACAACGAGCTACATCGAGAGTACGGCAGGTGTAGAGGCAGGTGGCCGCACGGGTCTTACCGCTGTGGTTTGCGGTCTGCTGTTCCTGGCATGCCTGTTTTTTGCGCCGCTGGCGCAAAGCGTGCCAGCGTTCGCGACGGCCGCTGCGCTACTGTTCGTTGCCTGCCTGATGGCACGCAGTCTTGCCGATCTTGACTGGCAGGACACTACGGAGAGTGCGCCGGCAATCGTCGCAGCAATTACTATGCCATTGTCGTTTTCGATTGCTGAAGGTATTGGCCTGGGATTCATCAGTTACGTGCTCATCAAGATCGTCAGCGGCAGAATCCGAGACTGCAGTATTGCATCATTTGTGATCGCACTGATCTTCGGCCTCAAATATGCTTTTTTGTAGGTGTTCGAAGCTAGCCCAAGTGTCCGTCTGGTCGGGGAAACTCCAGCGATCCGATAGGAAATATCAGCGAGTTGATGGATATCGATTTTGTGATGAAGTAAGGCGTTGTGTATTAATCACGATAATAGATTGATGCCAAAAAACTTTAGCGCCACTGTATTGATAAATATCAGCAAAAGAATTAGTGGCACAAAGGTACCGAGAGACACATTGAGGTAGCGTTCGGTCCAGGAACCTCGGAAGCGTTCGTCGCCGGTCTCAAGCTCATGGTTCAGGTTTTGCTTTTTCCAACGATAGATTACGAACAAGCACATCAGAAAGCCATTGAGTGGCAAGATAGTGTCGTAAAACACATCGATAATGACATCAAAAAGCGACTTGCTTTGCCCAGCATATGAGAAAAGTTCCGTAAAAAACCCTACGCGGCCAAAAGACAAAATACACGCCACCGATAGCAGTGACATCGAAATGGTCAGTACTAGCAAAGACTTGCGACGTGAATAACCTCGCTCTCCCATCAAACTAGCCGTCGGTACTTCGGTGATTGACACCAATGATGTAATCGCCGCAAAAAATACAAGCAGAAAAAACACCACTGCGACAAAACTTGCGCCTGTGTATCCTATTAACGCTTGCAGCGCGAGGAAAATTTTGGGCAGGAATGTGAATATCAGACTGACAGAGGATTCACTTAGATCAGCAATTTCAGTATTGGGATTGAAGGAAAAAATTGCGGGCAATATCATTAAACCCGCAGCAAAAGCGACTAAGGTGTCCGTAAGTGCAACCAATTTTGCGGAGGTGGAGATACTATCCTGCCGACCCATATTCGAGCCGTATGTGATAAGAATTCCCATGCCCAGCGACAGAGAAAAGAACGCCTGTGACAGTGCGCTGTTGACCACCCTGGCATCGATCTTGCTGAAATCGGGGACAAGGTAATACTTCACGCCCGCGAATGCATTGTCGAGTGTCAAAACAAAAGCAACCATCGCAATCAACATCACTAACAAAGTAGGCATCAGTATTTTCGCCGCCCGTTCTATTCCCCCTTTTACCCCGCCGACCAGGATCAAGTTGACAAGGGCCACAACGACGAAAAAATGAATGAAAATTCCGTTACTGTTTATTAATAGAGAAAAACTCTCCGGCTTGGCTAGTTGATCTAAGTTTCCCCTCACCGCCTCGAACAAATATGCGAACAACCAGACGGTAATCACCATATAGAAAACGGAAATCATGAAGGGCGTAATCAATACCAGCCAACCAGCCAGGTTCCATCCAGGCGAGTCGCCTGACAATGACCGATATGCACCCAAAGGATCCTTTTGCGAGGATCGACCAACCGATAGTTCTGCCATCATCACCGGAAAGCAAAGTAGAAAGACAAATAGGGCGTACATGACCAAGAAGGCAGCACCACCGTTCTTAACTGCCGCAACCGGAAAACCCACGAGATTACCGATCCCAACCGCGGAGCCAGCCGCGGCCAGTATGAATCCTATGCGCGACCCAAATTGGTCTCTTTTTACGGTCATCGAATCCTCCAAGTCGGAACGCTAATCTACACCAATGTGATTGCTCTCAGCGAATTCGGTGGTAGCAGCCCTGCCCTCGAGAGGTTTTTTCTACACGGCCTGACGTTTCGCAAACGAGATTCGCGGATTTTTCCCGGCCTTAGTGGCCATCTTTACCAAGTATTCGATAGATTCGTGTAATGGAGAAAGAACCCGAGGCTGTGAAGCGAGCTCTGCATGGCTGAATGTGTAAGTCATGTGTTCGGAACGCGGCTACGCTGAATGGGACAATGGGACATCGAATCGCAAATAAAAAAGGGTCAGTCACTCGTAAGTAACTGACCCTTTTTACGTCTTTTGGCGCGCCCGGAAGGATTCGAACCTCCGACCACCTGGTTCGAAGTTACCGAGCTTAATTGTAAGCTATTGTTTTAGATACCAATCCACGGGACGTCCGTTGCATGAATTGCCCAACTATGCATAACATTGCTTAACTCGCTCACGCAAAATTCCCGCAAGAGCCTTCATCTTGGTTATCGATGCCCGTCGACGAGTGAATCCTCAAGCCCGAGCGAGAATAAATCTGACACCATTATCTATGCCGCATAACCTCTATTTCTATGCGCTACTAAAAATGGGAGGATTACCCTGCACTCAGATATGGCTTATTAACTCGCACGATTGTCATCCCGACCAAAATGCGGATTTTCAAAAAACGGAGTGCCACCGTTTAAAATCCCGACCTAAATGCTAACCACTAGCCAAATTGCCATAACAGCAAACCCAGCCAAGAGAGACCGATTAATTGTCATTGCGAAACGCCTAGCTAGGTCCCTCTGAGAGATCCACCGCCCGACTATCTCGCGATATCTGCCGCCACGTATGAAGTAAGCCCAGCACGCAGCTAGAACTGTGAGCAGTGTCAAGGTCGCATAGACCTTTGACGCAAGAACATGTTCACCGTAGCCCAACGAAACCACTAGCCCAACAATAAACATTAAGTTATACGCAGCAATCATGAACACTGCTGATACTGCGAAATACCAGTTGTAGTTCAGATTACTGCGGTTCTCTTTGTCCAAGAAGTGAAAATACGTGCCCGAAAAATATGCCTCAATCCACTTGGTTGGCCGAATCATAAACATGCCGAGTCCAATTTACACAACCCACCGGCGACCCAATTAGCGGCCAAGGGCCCAAACGTTGCATCCGTAATGCCATACCACGCTGCGCCCCACGCCGCATAGGGGTTCCCAGACAGGCCGATCCCGATTGCACCAAAATCCACAATCGAATCTAGAGCACCTAGCCTATCACCACTTCTCACAGCATTGAACAGGTCAACAGATTCAGTGCCCACATCAAGCACAACAATCCCCTTCGCGATTAAGTTCAAGTGGCGAGTGTGAAATGTCACATCCACACGAGGGCCCGTCCACTTGTTGCCACCCCATCCGAGGGAATTCCACTTGCCGTTGACTCCTCTCCAAAACCCTGGCAGTAAACCGTCCGAATAGCCGGCCCAAAGAAAACTCAAGTTCACGCCGACCAACAGGTGGCTCAAGCCTGCGCTCCGACTCGCTGGTTGCCGGACCCTTGACGCACTGGCCCTTCCTTGCTGTGACGCAACAACAGTTGTGCCTCCGTTACTATCAAATACCGCGAAAAGGTGGAACGAATTTACCCCCCCCATGGAAACATATGCGCTGCCGAAACCGAAATGCGTCACCGGTACAGCCCTTTGTCCGACTGCAACAATTTCCTCAATAACCTCATCGCTCGTTCCTATTGCCGGCGAATCGCTGTTGTTGGTTCCTTGATAGCTGGTAGGAAAACTGCCTCCCGTCATGATTCCCAATGCTCCAGTTGCCGTTGTTAAATAAGCACTCGCTGGAACTCGAAGGCCACCGCTAGGCTCGTCGGGTAGTACTATAATATTTGGAATTTCTTCTTCAGAGTACCCACTGGAATCCGTGAAAGAGGCAGGCGAATTTCTTACGTAGCTGTACCGATTCCAGCTCTGCGTCGACGTCGGAAACTGAACAAAGGGGTCGGGGCTAAGAAATCTTCCCAACGTAGGGTCATAAATTCGCCCGTTCATGTGAATAAAGCCGGTACGGTCTAGATGCTCATGCCCAGTGAATCCCCGAACTTTTCGCGAGTGACCCCAATCCAGTTCAATTAAATCACTGAATTCCGATGCTGATATGTTCGCCGTCCAATCCTTTTTCTTCCGGGACCCGAATGGCTCAAAAGCCAGATTGTCTAGCTTGTTGCCATTCTCGTCCGTGACTGCCTCAATCGACCCGAGGTGATCGCGGTGCGCATACTCGAAAAATGAGTCAGTTGTCGTGCCCTGCATTTTGACGTGCATGACATTTGGGCTCAGCGTCGTTTTCGTCACGGTCTGGATATTGACGACCGCGTTGTCGATTACGATCTCTACCGGACCGATATAATAGACGACCTCGTAGAACGTATTACCCCCCTCCTTCCAAGTCGTCTTCCTTGAATACCTTTGACCATTCGGACCATAGGCGAATTCATCCATCGCTTCAGGTGAAGTATCCGTAAGGCTGTCACCAATGACAATCTTTGTGGGCAAATTGAAGGCATTGTAGGCGATGTACTTGTCATCGCTAGTCCCGGAAATATCATATTTTGTCACCGCCCCGTTCGAGTCATAAGTCAGCGTGTGAGCAATGCCGTCGACACTGGCGCTTGTAACCGCGTGTGGGCCAGCGGCTCCGGCGCCGTAGCTATAGCCAGTAACGTCAGTGTCGCCAGTCAGCGTACTTGTTTTGCTATTGATGTTGCCTAGCAAATTATAGGTGTAGGCGAGGTCCCGAGTATTGCTGCCGTTGATATAGGTTTCCGCTAACGTCACTCGATTCAGTACGTCATAAACGTAACTTTCTTTTCGCGTTGTACTCAACCCCTGCGCAGGGTTCGCAATGCGACTTTCCAGAGTACCGTTGCTCCGCCACGCGTAGTCGTTGTTCTGGAATGTCGTGCCGCCCTTGATAGTGTTCACGTCTGTAAGGCGACCTGTCTCTGGATCATAGGTTCTGAGTGTATCGACGC
>DDIP01000465.1 GCA_002338605.1 Proteobacteria bacterium UBA1847
GTCGATCACCTGGGCAACGTCATTTACACGGCAGGTACCACGGTCAATCCGCTGGAATACACAAGCTTATCAACGCCGCTTGTGTTCTTTGACGGCGATGACGAAAAGCAAGCGACCTGGGTGCGAGAATTTCTCGGTGACACACCCGACCGCTATATGCCGCTCTTGACCAACGGATCGGCGATCGAGCTGATGCAAGCATGGAATATCCGTTTGTACTTCGATCAGCACGGCCGCTACTCGGCACAGTTAGGGATAACTGCGTTGCCGGCGATCGTGCGGCAAGAAGGGTTACTGCTGCGCGTTGATGAAATCGCGTTGGAGAAAAGTTAATGCAGACATTAGTGCGCGGTTTTTGGAATAGCGTGTTACTGGCTTTCGCTATTGGCATGGTGATATCGACCGTCTACTTGCCGCAGGCCCGCTTGCTGGTCGTGATCTGGTTGTTGGGCGTTGCACTGATGTGGCGATCGTCACCGAGGAGTGATGCATGAGCAGATCACGGCGCACATTGGGGATGGGCTGCTGGCAGTGGCTGATGTTGTTTAGCATCACGCTGTGGTCGGCGGGTGCTTCGGCAGGCAGCTGTAACGGGCGCTTTCCCAATCCCATCACCGATGTTTGCTGGAAGTGCATCTTTCCCCTCAAGCTCGGCGGGATTCCATTAGCGACCCTTGGCATGGAAGACGGCACGAATGACGATCCGCCACTTATCTGTGCGTGTCCGGAACCGCCACCGGTTTTTTATCGTATTGGCTTAGGCATCAGTTTCTGGGAGCCCGCCCGAGTTGCAGAAGCGGTGCGAACGCCGTTTTGTTCACCCACGCTCGGTGGTGAGCAGTTGCTCGATGCCAGTCCACTGATGCGCCAAGGGGATGACTTTCGCGTCAGCGGTGACGAAGAGAAGGCCTTCTATCACGTGCACTGGTACAACTTTCCACTGTTCACCTGGCTGACCTTCCTCACCAACACAGTTTGCGACAGCGGCGAATCCTTCGATCTGGTGATGTTGTCGGAGTATGAGCCGACCTGGAATCGCGACGATCTGTCCATGATACTCAGTCCGGAGGCTGTGTTGTTTGCGAATCCGCTGGCACAAGCGGCCTGCAGTGCCGACTGCGTGGCCGCGTCCTCATCAATCGGCCCGCTCAATGCCTTGTTCTGGTGCGCGGGCTGTCAAAACAGCGTGTATCCGATGACCGGCAATGTGGCTGGCCACGAATCGGCACTGACCTCATCACTGTTAACCGTTCAGCGCATGCACACCAAGATGCACCGCTCTTTCATTTCGCTGGATATGGCGTCTACGAATTCAATGTGCGGCGCGCGAGCGCGTCCTATCATAAAGAAAGGTGCCTTCAAGACGCAGATGTTGTTGCCACGTGCGTACACATCGAATGCACAGTTCTACGGCGAAACCACGGCGTTGTGGGGCGCGGGCCGACAGTACCCCGTCCAGGGAGAGGATTTCAGCTACCTTATTTTTCGGAGGCGTACGTGTTGCGCTTTCTAGTATTGGGCCTATCAATCGCTGCCGCGGTGGTGTTGGCCGATGACGTCGATCTTGAAAATGCGGCGGCGAGCGCTGATGCGCTGCAAGCCGAAACGCAGTCGGCGATCAAGGATGTCGATACCGTTGACGTGACCGAAACGCTGCCGACATTTGACGAGGCGATTCGCCGATCGGCAACACTGCCAGCTGGCACCTTCCCCAATCTTTCCGAGGAGCTCACGGATCCGAAGACGCTTTCAAGCATTGCGGATCTGATGGATAACGCCAATGAACTCGCGGCGGGCCTCGGCCTGCCTGGCGACAGTAGTCGTCGCCCGTCGGTGTACGTGTTCGCGTCCTTTTCCATGCCGAAGGCATCACTGCGATCGCTCATCGAACAAGGGGAACTCGCGGGTGTGCCGATCGTGTTACGCGGTTTGGTGAACAATTCGGTTGAGGACACGATGCAGGCCGTGCACTCCTTATATATGGAGGGTGAACGCCCAGAAAGTGGCGCGGTGATCGATCCGACGTTGTTTGAGCGATTCAGTGTCACACAGGTGCCGAGCGTGGTCGTCGCGGAAGCCGCCGCCGGACGCTGCTCCCCTGAGTCTTGCCCGGTGCCGAGGCACACCAAGATTGCCGGTGACGTGCCGCTTCGTTACTCGCTGGATCGCATCGCACTTGCGAAGCCTGAGTTTCGACACGAACTGCGGCTGTTAATGAAGAAACTCGAACCGGAGCGGGCGTGGTGAAGAGGGTTTTGTCATTACTGCTGATCATCGTTGCGGCGAGCGCTGGCGCGCAATCGCAGCAAGATCACGCGAACGACGCCACCAACTGGGGCAGTGACAATAATGCGCCGGTCGTTGAGGCGACAGAAACGCCCGAGCCGGCCGCGGTCGTGCCAGGCTATGAGGGAACGGCAACGCCGCTCAGCGATTACTACGACCGGCAAAGCGCTGGGGACCTTGAGGCAGATGGCATTAACGCGGTTATCGTATCGCCAGACCCGACCACGGAATACGCCTGGGATCAGGCCAATACACCCATTCTCGAGTTTAGTGAGACCGACCCTTTGTTGGTGGACTCCTGGGCGATTCAGGACAACACCACCGTTGTCGAGGGGGAGTTGGTGATGACCCGAACCGATTGTGTCGACGGTGACGTCGAGACGCCGGAAACCACCATCGAACGGTGTACCGCATGGACGCTGGCCGAAGAGGCCTTCTGCGATAACGCATTGGACGTCACGGTCGATGTGAACCCTGCGACTTACACGGCAGTTCTTAGCATATGGAACGATGCGGGAAGACCGGCCAGCAGAACGGGGCTCTTGATCCTTCCAAACCTGAATGACCCGAACTGGCGGAAAGACTGGGGTATTGGTACCAACGGCGAATACATCGGCGAAGCGTTTGTTAGCCAGGCTTTTGGTTTGCCGGCGGGTTTTGATTGCTCATCGATCACGAACATCGATATCGATCCCGTGGGCAACTTTACCTATATAGACCCACCGGTCTGCACATCGGCGGGAGCCGTGTGGGGTGAGGTCTCATACAACTCGGGGCCACGCAGCGGCGGGACCATTACCTATATACTCACCGCGGCTGCGGCACCGGTTTACACCGATACCTGGACCGAC
>DDIP01000466.1:0-6760 GCA_002338605.1 Proteobacteria bacterium UBA1847
CTTCGAACCAGGTGGTCGGAGGTTCGAATCCTTCCGGGCGCGCCATAAAATCAAAGGGTTAGCCGGTTTTTTCGGTTAGCCCTTTTTTCTTTTCCGACACTTTTCCGACACTAGTTGGCATATTTTGACCGACCAACATCAGATTGGGTGTCTCATTCATTCCCCGCTCCGCGATTTTCTCAGCCGCACTAATCAGCTCTGAAAGTTCAGCCGCAGAGTAGTGCGTTGTGATATCGCCTATGGCATGACCGAGCAGTGCTCTTCGGGTTTCCAAAGGAACACCGACACTGCGAAGTCGTTTGCCAAAGGTGTGTCGCAAGTTGTGAACGCCTTTCAAGATACCTTTCTCAACCGGAAGTCTTGCCTTTCGCCACGCCCGTTTCCACGCTGAGCTGTGGAGCTTGAGCAATGGGTTGCCGCGGTAGGTAAACACACGTTCCTTGTGCTTACCGCGCCGTGATTCGATCACCCGGCTCGCGATTGTGTTCAATACCACGACCCGCTCCGTACTCGTTTTGGTGACCGATGCCGGCAGGATAAAGACCGAGGTCTGCATGCCTGGTATCGCGACTTCCCACTGCCACTGCAGCTGACAGACTTCCTGTTCCCGACAGCCCGTATTGACCGCAAACAAGACCGCATCCGCCAGGTGGCGGGGCAGGTGCTGAAGCAATCGATCTTGCTCGGTCCACGACAAGGGGTAGGGCTTGGCCTGTTGGCCCTTGATCGAGAGTCGGCTGATCTTCGCCGGTGCCTGCCTGAGCCACGGTCGTCCGTTGTCGTCGCGCCAGACTCGCGCCGCCCGATTCAAAACCGTTGCAACAACGCCAAGCGCATTGTTGATCGACTTTGGCGCCAACCCTCGCTGTCGCTCATGCTCGACAAACGGTCGCACCGTTCCATCGTGCACGTGCGCCACCGGCAGGGGGCCGATAAAGGGAAAGAGCTTATCGAGGTGCATAGCGTAGGTGTCAGCGCAGGACTTGTGGGCGATCTCTGTCAGGTACCGCAAGGCGGCTTCTTCAAAGGTATAGATCACGTCCTCGTGTCGTTGTGCCTGTTCCTCCAGTTCCGCCAGACGGCGGATTAAGATCTGCTCTGCCTCACTGCGAGAAGGTGTGCCCGTGCTTTCACGGAGCCAACCTCCCGGTGCAAAGCGGCAGCGCTTTTCAATCTGCCAGATGCCGCCTTTTTGGCGGAGCCCCGGCATTCGGTTACGTTTTGACATGTGTCGTCCTCCAGTTTTGGAGCCTTCGGACGACGCCCGTTGCGTGAGATATAGTCCTCCACCCAGGCGTCGAGTTCAAGGCGGTCGAAGGCAATGCCTTGCCGACCAATAGGGATACGTGTGAGAGCGGGCCGGACATCCGAATTGAAGCGATTGCGGTCCATGCCAAGGTAGGTCGGAACGTCTCGCAGGCGGATCAGACGCGGGAGAATCGATACCCGTTGAGCGTCGGTACTCATCGGCCGAGATACACCGCGGATATCTGCTCGCGACAGTGGCCCAGCTCTTGAGAAATTGTCTCGCGCGCTCCCTTGTCAAGCGCGCGTTGATCCGAGGTAAGGGATTTTGCGGCTGGGCCACCGGCGGCCGGTGCCTTACAACCGGTGAGTTCGAGATAGCGACGCTGCGCGTAGGCATGCCTTAAGCCATGGGGATTTTTGAGTCCTGCCTTTCGAACCTGGTAATCGTAGCGGTTCATTTGCTCGACGTACTTGAGCTCGGGCGGGATCAGCGACCCGCCCCTGGCCAGTTTCCGGACCTCGGCCAGCAGGGCCCATTGTCGTTCGTTCGTAATCGGTACCGTTCGAGCACGACCGCCCTTGGTCCAGCTGGCTTTCAATTCGATGTGATCGCCCTTGATCGCGTAGCCCGGCCGAAACTTGATGGCCTCCTCACGCCTTAGGCCAAACGCCGCTTGCAGTTGAAGGCTGAGGCGAACGTAGGGATTCGAAATGTTTGAGAGCGTTTTCGCATTCAGGTTCTGAGCCTTTGATTCTTCGGCGACGATCGTTCGCTTGGCGATGCCGTAGGCACAGTTGTCCTTGGCGATGATGCCGGACTTGTTGATCTTCTTTGCCCACCAACGCAGCGCGGCGAGGCGGTTCTTCATCGTGCCGGTGCTGATGTTTTGTTCCTTCCACAGAGTAACCAGCGCATCAATGTGCTTTGGCTTCAAAGACGTCGTCTGCATGCGTCTGAATCTCAGATCGGCGAGCTGGTTGGCCATCAGGTCAAGAATTCTCGACCGATTCGCCTGGGTGGAATAGCTGCCGTCCCGGTTGTCCCGGCATAGCTTCATTAACTGATAGTTCAGGTCTTTCATGGTGCGTTACTTCTCGTCAGGTGAGTTTGGATGACCAGCTCGCTGCCCTGCGGGCAGACGAGGTCCGATTGAGAATCGGAAACGGTCCAGGGACACCAGTCCCTTACAGCCTGAAGCCGTGATCAGGTTCATCCGCTGTTCCTGATGGAATCAGCGCATGGCTACCAGTTGGCCCGAAGGCCGAAGCGGTTTTCGAGTAATTTTCTACCTCCTCTGAGTTGTGGTGAAAGAAACGCCATAGGCGCGTGGCGTCGAATGACCGGACGAATACGTCCCGTGAACGACGAGTGCAGGGCGGTTAGCCCCGCTGCAGTGAAATTGCTGAACATTGAAAGCTCAGCTAGTGTGAGAATGGATCCGAGGTCGAAAGACCATTGCGCCGTTTACTAGAACCCTGGGGCGCCACTTCCGCTTTGTCGCAGCGGCTGCGTTAGATACTGCGCACGCTAGACCAGGAAGAAAGCTCTGTCCACGAAAAACCATAACACCTCGTGAAAGGGCTTTTTCTAGACAAGTTCGAGCGCGGGCCGCATTGGGCAGGAAGTGAGGACTGACGGCTCAGGCCGCGCGCTGCATTGCACAATCCTTTTCAGCGCTTGGGTGCTTCAGCGAAACACTAAAGCGAGGGTGCCGTTGGTATTCCGCAACGACGACGGTGTTGATGCGAATACCTTACCGCCGATTCCCAATCCGGACCAGCGGAAACCGGGGCAGGATTTTTGCCCCGGTTTCTTACCGCCTTTCGTCGCAAATCGCCCAGAATGCAGTTATCAACTGGTTGTATCCTGAAACAGCATTGCGCCTGCTCAAGTCGGCAATGCCGGAGAGCGGAGATGGCGTATCACTCGCCGAGACCTTGCGGTTTTGCGTGCCCAGACCGTATGGTTATGCGGTTTCCGTGCCGCGTCACTACAGTGCTTCGCCCAGTAGTGACGCGGCCAGGATCGGCATCCAACCAGCAGCCGAGCATCAAGCCGTGCGCCGACAGGCGCTCGCCTCGAATCAATACAAGGTACGCAAGTGCGTTAGAACGTGAGTCAGCCAGATATCGCCGTGCTCAGGAGAGCCGCCGAAATGTGCATCGATTTGGATTCGTTCGAGTTATCCACCGCGTCAACCGTTGACGCTGTGGATAACTTCGCTGCTCACCAATTGAACGTTCAGTTGGTCGGGCAGCATTTTGATCACGTGCAGGCAATGCCTCTAGTGATGGACCTCGTTCGATCAGGCGGACATCGCTTCGCAGCGTTTCAGTCCCTAACGTTCGGCCGTCGGTATGCCGCCGAGTTTTGAGTCGAGCGCCAAGATGTCGCTCGACCCAACGCGATGCCAGGATCAAATGCAAATGGATTGGAATTTCCTGGCAAGAAAGCGAGGACGGAGGAGGGCGGGCGGCTATCAGAACTCCTGGATCGCGCAGGTGTCCGATGGCTCGCCATCGAGCGGCGGGGTTGGTAATTCACAGCGTCAACGGTTGGAGCTGTGGATTACTGCAGTGTTTACAGTGTAAACACCGCGCTCGAATCATTCTACGAGCACGGCTGTTCTCATTGAGCGCGGTCGCTCAAGAGATCTCTTTTTCGCTGCAGTGCATCGCACGCAACTGGTGAATTTACTGCGAGAGTTACGATACAGATCTATTCGCGGAGTTCGATGACTTAACTACTCAATCAGCGGTAGAGTTTTCTCGAAGCGCAATAAATCGAGTTGTTGCCAGGGGTCGCAAGACGACTCCAAGTCCACGGATTTTCCACGCAGCATTCAGTTCGACTGTATCTGTGACGGAATAGGCGGCCTAGATAGTTGCCAGGCGATCACTGACACTATGTTTCAACCATCCCTAATGCGTTCATTGCCAAGCATTACACGTATCCGGCCGCCGTCGCGTAAGAACCACACTGGCATTGATGGCGTTTCAGGGGTAACTTTGAGAAAAATCGACCAATAGTGGGACGCAAACTCAGTGTCGGCAGTAGAACAAATCGTTAAGTGGGCACAAGGGTTGCCGGGTTGGCAAGCCGACTCAGTGCGACGACTACTTGAGCAGGGAGATTTGTCTTCCGATGACCGAAATGTGATTTATCAAATGGTCAAAGCGGAATATGGGATTGAGCCTAAAGGGACAAAACCAGAGTTTCCCAAAGTCGGCGGATTCTCGGGCACAGGCAAGACAAAAGACCCGATCACTATTCATAGAATTTCAGATGCCCAACACGTAAATGCTGTGGAAAATGGTTCCAGTATGCCGTTCGGCTTGACCGGCATTACAGTTGTGTATGGCGAAAATGGTAGCGGCAAGTCGAGTTTCGCCCGCATTCTAAAAAGGGCATGTCGTGCTAGGGACACCAAAGAACCTATTCACCAAAACGTCTTCGATGAGAACGAAAAAGGACCTGCTACTGCCGCACTAAAGATTGCAGAGGGTGGCGGCACTGCAGTCGACATTCCGTGGACTGATGGCGTCGAATCAGATGAGCGCCTAGCGAGCGTAACTGTATATGATTCCAAGTGCGCCAGAGTCATTGTCGACGACAATAATGAGGCCGTCTATATCCCCTACGGCTGTCATGTGTTCGACGGCCTCGTCGAGCTTCTGAAGTCATTTCAGGCGAGACTTCAGAGTGAGATTCCTAAACCCGAAGAAATAATAAGTCAAAATATTGTGCCAGGAACCAAGGCCGATAAATTTCTCAAGTCCGTAAGCCGCAATACGACCGATCAAGAGGTCGGCGACGCAACCGCATGGACTGAATATGACGAGAACGCTCTTACCAAATTGATAGACCGAATTGCTGGCTCCAAAACAAACGAAAGCATTGCGCGGGCGCGCCGGCTTAAAGCTATCGCGGATAGAGTGGACATTCTGGCGCAGTCGATTAAGGCTGTGGTCGCTGCACTAACGCCGGAAAAAATTGCTGCACTAAATGCCAAACGTGAACAAACGAAAGCGGCAGAATCGGCAGTGAATCTTGCTGCGCAGACCAATCTAAGGAACGAAGGATTGCCATCTGGAGCGTCGAATGAATGGCGCATTCTCTACGAGGCGGCACGGGATTATTCGGCGGGAGTAGCCTATCCCGGCACCGAATTTCCGAACGTAGGCAGTGATGCTCTTTGTGTCTTGTGTCAACAGGACCTCGACGACGTCGCGCGACAGAGAATGCTGCGATTCAAGAAGTTTATGGAGGATAAGTCAGAGCAGGCTTTAGCTGCCGCACGCAAACAACAGAATGCTGCAATCGACCAGCTACGAAGCATTTCAATCCCGCGAGCCGAGGACTTCGAAGATGTGCTGGGAGAGCTTCCGCCGGAGGATAGCGCAAAGATTAGATCGACACTGTTTGAACTCACAACGGAGCGTGATCGGCTCGTTTCAGATGCGGAGGGCGGGAAGGATATAAAGCTGCAAATAACAATCGTCGACCATCTTCCGCGGCTTGAGAAGCTCAAGAACGATCTGCTAATGCAGGCAGCAGAAGCGGAAAAAGATGCGCATCCTGAAGAGCTAAAGAAAATTCAAGCAGAGCGCGACGAGTTGATTTCTCGAAAGGTCTTGCATCTTCTTAAGGCGACTATTGAGGCCTACATTAAGGAGAAGCAACTCGAGTACAAATATACACGGTGTATTCAGAGTATTAGTACTCGGTCTATTTCTCAGAAGAGCAAAGAGATAATTAGTGCAACGCTATCTCCTCAACTAGAAAGTGACCTCCAATCGGAATTGAAAAACCTTAGCGCATCCCATTTGCCTCTGAATGTGAAGCTGACCGGTCGGGATGGCGGTGCTCGCCACCGGCTGACTTTCAATGCTGCTAGAAATATCAAACTTTCGGAGATATTGAGCGAAGGAGAGCACTGCGTTGTTGCTGTAGCTGGATTTTTCGCAGAACTTGGTGGAGCAGCAACAAAATCTCCGATAGTGCTTGACGACCCGGTGTCGTCCCTCGACCATCGTTATAGCAGGTTCATTGCTACACGATTGGTAAAGGAAGCGGAGCATCGGCAAGTAATCGTCTTTACGCACAATATTGCATTTCTCGTAGCAATCCAAAAAGGTTGCGCAGGCGTACCGTTGACCGTCCAAACTGTCAAAAGATCAGGCAATGTTCCCGGCAAATGCATGGACGGAGTTCCGTGGGAGGCGATGGAGGTCAAAGACCGGCTGGTACGGCTGGAGGATATGGTGAAAGAGGCCAAGGCTGAGCACGGCATGGATGACGCGGAGTACAACAAGCAAGCGGCATTTATCTATGACCTGCTGCGAGAGTCTTGGGAAGCATTCATAGAGCGGGAACTCTTGAATCAAACAGTGGTGCGCCATGGTACGGATATCCAAACACAGCGATTGATGCGGGTAGAGGTGCTTGACGATGACTGCAAGAGAATTGACCAAGGCATGTCCAAATGCTCAGAGTGGATGGCTGGCCACG
>DDIP01000466.1:6872-11017 GCA_002338605.1 Proteobacteria bacterium UBA1847
GGCCACGATAAGTCGCAGGTGCTGAACGTGAATCGGCCCCCGCCATCAGAAATTGGCGATGATATTCAAGAGCTACGTGCTTTCGCGAAGGAGATGAACAATCGCCGCGAGAAAGTCCGTTTGCGCCGAAAGAAGGTCATGGAACCGCAGAAGGCCGAGCTAGGCTGAATGTACGTCTTGTAACTCTAGACTCCAACTGATTCCGAGCTAAAACCCGCAAATTATTCGCACGGGATTGCCAGCAGCATTTAACTGGGCCCAGAACGACCTAGTGACGAGTTAGGGCGAGTCAGTCCGAAAAGTTTTTCTACCGAGCTTGCGGCGTATTAGTTACTTGGTGTCCGGAGTGATATTGATTTGACTCACATTCGACTCCTTCGACATTCGCTGATATTCCTCTTCTGACATGGGATAAAAGATCGTTGGCTCTTCACTCACTCCGTCATACCGTAATATTACGTACTTAAACTTAGCTCCAGAAAAGCTGTCCGAGGCGACAATAGCCTTGTCCTGATACATTATTCCAAAGGGTTGGCCGAAGTTGTGTCCGTCGCAATAACGTAAAATCTGTCGCCTTGTGTCGATCGTTTGCCCGCGAAGCGAAGAAACACTCTCGGCTATGTCCGGTGTTGAGAAGGTTGGCAACAACACGATGTGGTGCCCGATGCTGGCCGCGGCTAACGCGGTCGTCCCGATTTCGATGATTCCAATCCAAGGCCGGGCCACTTCCTGCTCCATATTTGCGACAGCGATTTGATCAATTACAACCTCGTCCGGATTCAGAATCTGCCTTCGGATTTTGTCGAGGTGCCGTTGAAATACCCACGAGTAGCCCATTTCTTTGAACCACATAAGGTAAGCGGCAGTTAGGAGCCCAACTTCTACCTGGCGGGATTTTCGTAGTACGGGCAGTTCCGCCGATATAGAAAGCGGCTCTGTTTGAGAGATTTGGTCGAGTTGTCTTAGTGAATCTGGAGATGTCTTGTTGTTCCATATTAGGAACTGCAAACTGCCGTCCTCCGCTTCTCGGAACTGCCCAGATACGGCTATATCATTGACGCTAAAACGACCAGTTTGCTTTGTTGTGCTGAATAAAGACCTCCCTGATGCTCTGAGCCGCAAGTACTCGCCAAGCCATTTATCTTGATGCGCGCCAAATTTGCTATTACAACCTGTGCATAAATACGTTTTTAGTGTGCCCCCCGAATATTTAGGTGTGATATGTGCTTCGCTGATTGTATGAGATAGTTTGAGAGAAATTGGAGAGAGACAGGTTGGGCACATGAAGTGGTCCGAATGTTCCGGAAAAAAGTAAGCGAGGTTTTTCGCTATTCGCTTGAGAATTATGGTTTTCTTCTTCATGTTTTATATTGTAAAACTTAGCAACTTGAATACGGGCAATTGGAGCATGGTCGCTCGGTAGTTTTGAAGTCAGTGCGCAATCGTGAACGTCCATAGGGAATAGGGTCAGGCCTGCTAATCTCCAAATAGACGCGCCCCATGGTTTCAAAAAAATATTGGAACGAGCAAAGGTACTTGCCCGATCTGCTAGTTATACTACTCGTATGAACGTCGCAAATATATTGACTGGGCAGCTACGCGCCAGCGTGAAAGTCGGATATCGCTTCCTTAAGCATATCAAGATCACGCCCGGCAGTAGTGATCAGAAACGGATGAGTATGCTCATCTACAACAACCTAATTCAAAAAGGTGACAGTGTACTCACGCTTGTCGATGGGGAGAAAGCGGTTGGCTTGGAAGTAATTACACGTTCTGCTTTTGAGAATTACATAGATTTAGTCAATCTGTTCAAGCATCGGCCAGATTATCTTCAGTACATTATGTACATGTCATCGGATCAGCAAGAGCGCAGTATCAAGAATCTGATCAGGAATAGAAAATCGCCATTCTCAACAGCGATTATTGGGAGCATGCCTGAAAGAATTGGGATCACTATCGAACAATCGCTGGAAGAGGTTCGAGAGGAAAAAGCGGAGTTCCGATCAGGCCTATCTAGGGTTTATACGGATGGCAATAAACCGATTTCTGAACCAAAGGCGAGGGTAAATACCAGCGTACGATTCCGGAGCGATCTAGCGGGCAAACTAGACGAATACGAGTCTCTGTATCGGATTCTCTCCAGATCAACACATTCCGATTTTGTGAGTATGACACGGGGTATATTCAAGGGCGGGGGCTATGTATGGCCACCAGAAATACCTCAACCATCGTTCTTCGTCATCGATTCAACGACGATGATGATCCACGAAACGACCGAAATCCTAGCTAAGAAGTTGCGAAAGCCATTTCCGGCGGTCAAAAAGCTAATTAAAGAACGTCAACAGCTCCACTCGACGCGTTGAAGGCATCACCCTAGGCTAGTTACGCAAACCCTCTCAATAGATAGACACGATGCGCCGAATGTCCAGGTGAGTCACCTAGTTAGTAATCAGCCCTTTGGCGTCGCGAGTTGCACTTGCAGAAATTAAAGGGATCAATTGAAAATCTGATTTTGGATTGCGTAAGCTGGAATATCTGAAGTTAAAGGTGCCGATTTCTGGGCACGACAGCGGCTTTTAATGAGTGTCCCGCGCCAAATTGTCACTTGCGAAACTCGGGCTGACAGTTCAGCGATCCGATCGATCCAGCCCGTGGTGCGACAAATGAGGTTCTTGGCGCAGATTCGCGCAAATGTATCTGGTCGGATTTACGCGACGGCGAATTTTTGAGCCATATATGTGGTCATTCGTGCCGATTGTGGGTTGAAGAAGTTTCCATTCACTGACCCCAACTTCCCCTGCGCCAACCGAGCAACGTAACGTAGCATTTTTGCAACGACAAATTAGATTGATTCCAATCGATTCTCTGGACCAGTAATCAAATACTTGCATTGTCTTTCTGGCGGCTTTTAGGCCTATATATGGGACAAGACGCGCAATATCGACATTGTAAAAGTTGGAAATTCCGTACCAGTTCGTAGCAGACCATATTTGACCGAGTGATTTGTATTCCGTAGTTTTGGAATCGTTGAAATAACGACCAAAAAAAGTGGCCGACAATTCACTTTGCCGTGCCCATCGAAATTGTCGATTCGGCTCCGCCAGAAGGATGCACACCAATGCATATATTTGCCCGAATTCTCGCAGTCATCTTCGTTGTGTTTGTTTGCCCACATGCACATGCGTGCAACTTTCCTGATCCGGTTTCGATTCCAGATGGAAACACGGCAACCGAGCGCGAAATGGCAGGGGCGGGTCGAGCCGTGTTGAAGTACTTCGGCCAATACGAGAAATACACGGCGTGTGTTGAATCGGAAACAAGCGCACTTAGGAAGTCCGCTGTCGATTCGGATATTTCTACCAACCGGCTTAGGGAGGAATTAGCGGCGAGCAAGATTAATGCTGCATCAGCAGCGGTCGAGGATCTCGCTGCGAGATTCAACGAAGCGACAGAAAAATTCGAATCGAGGAGCAAATAATGAGTCGGTCAAGCGGATCTTCTGGCGTCGGTCGCTCAATTTTCTTCAACCGTGTTAGCAAAGCGGCGTTTGTGTTTGTTGGCCTGTTTTCCTTCGCAAGTCCAGCATTCTCTGGATGGGTTTCAAATGTTTCGGGAAGCCCAAATCCAAATGTCACAGGTGATTACACCGTAACCTGGGATAGCAACCCGCAAATTCTTCTCCATCTCCAAGAGAATGTGAATGGTACTGGGTCTTGGATCACCGTTGCATCCAATTACTCGGGCACCCACTCAATCACGGGCAAGCTGCCGAACAACTATCTTTACCGTGTCAAGTACAGCAGTACCTCTTGCGTATGGGTTGACGGAGAAAGGACCTGCACGACGACAACAAATATCTCTGAAACGACGACGGTAACAGTATTACCGGACGATGGCATTGCTTCTCCACCGACCGAAAGCGCAGCCAGTACGCCAGGCGGAATCGCGTACGAGCTTGATGTTGATACGAGTGGTGATGCTATTGTCAGAATGCCGATTCAGTTGATTCCGGGTATTGCCGGCTTCCAGCCTTCATTGTCGGTTGAATATGACAGCGGTCGCGGGGTCGATCGATTGGAACAGTCCTTGCCGGAAGATACGCTGGGGTATGGCTGGCGTTTATCTGGGCTGTCTCAGATACGTCG
>DDIP01000466.1:11130-11499 GCA_002338605.1 Proteobacteria bacterium UBA1847
GCGTCGTCAATCAATCATCCAGCAATTCCATCAACCTCAGCAACAGTGACAGTTTGTGTTTGGACGGGATGCCGCTTGTGCTTACCAGCGGGTCGCATTTGGCCGCTGGCGCAACATACCGCACTCTTATCGAAAGCTATGCGAAGGTCGAAGCTAAAGGCGCGACAGGCGCGCTCTGGTTTGAGGTCACGTTGCCTGATGGCACGGTGCAGGAATACGGGAACGGTAGCGGAAGTCGCGTCGACAAGAATGGTGGAACCGACTACCAGTGGTCGTTGAGCAAGGCCACCAGCGTAGACAACAACACCATTGACTTTAAGTACCATCATGATGCAAGCAACGGTATCAACTACATTGTCGAGATTAATT
>DDIP01000467.1 GCA_002338605.1 Proteobacteria bacterium UBA1847
TTAGGTGGTGCCGGCACCAAGAGTCGAACTCGGGACCTACTGATTACAAAACAACTGACCTTACCTAGCCGCCTTAAATGTCTGCCACTATCTACAGAACTTAAGACCAACTTCCAGCGCCAATGGCTCCGCAACACAGCCCGTAGCCCAGCCTTTGAACCTATGAGAAAAAGAGGGGCAAAACTCTTGCCCCACTTTCGGCTTGTAGTTGCAACAAATCGCGAATACGGTTTTCGGGTCGACTTGCGATCCACGATCGCATTTGCGACAACCTGGCTATCAAGAGCACTTGAAGCCCGACGCGCCAATAAAGGGTCGTGAAACAGGCGCCGCGGCGAATGCCGCCGACCCCACTTTATATTTGGGCTCTTTGATGTGGTCGTCATAACCGACGCACTTTGCATTCCGACACCGCTCGGATTGGACGTGCGCACACCCTATTACGACGCCTAACGCGAATACGAACACAGAGTCGGTACGGGCACGCTTGTCGTTACCCTTGCCAACGACTCAATTTCGGCACTTCGTATCAGTGGCAAACGCCACGAGTCAACGCCGATCGATCGCGCCCAAACATACCTAAGTTCGATTTTCTTAACTCCCGCCGTTTTCTGCAAATTCACGCAGGCGGTGGTTTTCTGCAGCCGTGATGCGCGGCGGCCTGTGCTTCGTACAACCGAGAGTACGCGGTGACGAAGCGAGCTGTCATCGTTTTCGGACTCATCACCCTGTTCGTAATGTATAGCAAACAAGAGGCGACATGATCATGACAAAAGCAAACATACGCAGACATTCCGGGTGCCAAGAGTGCTTGGTCTCTGCAGCCAAAAAAACGATGGCGGTACGTTCCACCTGGTCCGCCTCCAATCGAGGTGGCGGCTCGGAAGAACGCCAGTTCCTCACGGCGCTTGATGTGGAGTTCGTCCGATGAGGCGCCCATCCCATGAACGTGCCGCTGCCTACCAGGCTCGTATGTTGCTTGCTGAAAATCTGCCGGAGCCCCGCAGTGCAAATTATCCGAGTCACTGTGCTCGCGCCGGGCACATTGCCGAGGTTATCTGGCGACGCTGGCAGGTCGGTCCTTATCAGATGCGATTCGAGCACATGCGTTGGTATTTAGCGGAGAAAACCGGTCACTGCTGCACCGGCACACGGTATCGCCACTGGCTGACAGTTCGGCTAATGATCCTGAGTCTTGGACACGCTGGAGACTGGCTCGACCACCTCGACGGTCCATGGGTCCGCCCCAGCGGCAAACCCGGACCGCTCAAAGACGGCCGGCCGATGCTCGAGCCCGACTACAAACTATCTTTTGAGTAGCGAAAGCATGTCGGACGAGAACCCAAAGCCCACCGCCGTTTCGGCCACCCAGCTACTGCCGCGGTTCGTCCGCTTTCGCGACGCGCCGTTTTACCTCGGCATGGACCGCAATCGCTTCAATACCGAAGTACGCCGCTACCTCACCAATATTCCGATCGGTCGACAGGGCATCGCCTTCGACCGGCTTGAACTGGACGCCTGGGTGGAGGACTATGTCTCTCGCAACGGGCGTCCCGCGGCAGAAAGGAGAAAGCCATGGGACGTAGAAAAACACCAGGGCTCACCGATCGGGGTGGGATCTGGCACATTGACAAGAAAATCCGAGGTCAGCGCCTTTGCGAGAGCACTGGCGAACGCAGCCTCGAAAAAGCGGAGGAGTACTTAGCCAAGAGAATCGAAGAAACACGCAAGGCGCTGATTTACGGTGAGCGACCGAGACGTAATTTTCGACAGGCGGCGACCAGGTATCTGACAGAAAACCAACACAAAAGAAGTATCGGCGACGATGCACTGCATCTAAAACAGCTCGATCCCTTCTTGGGCGACTTAGATCTTCGCTCGGTTCACATCGGAACCTTACAACCGTTCATCGAGATGCGACGAAAAGCGGGCATCAAGACCAAGTCGATCAATTTGGCTTTGGGCGTGGTCCGGCGCATTCTCAATGTCGCAGCTTCGGAATGGTTGGACGATACCGGCCTGACCTGGCTCGAGCATTCACCGAAGATCAAACTCCTCAAAGTAACCGATGCGCGTAAGCCCTACCCATTATCTTGGGACGAGCAAACGCGACTTTTTAAGGAGCTTCCGGACCATCTGGCCCGCATGGCGCTTTTCAAAGTCAACACCGGTTGTCGCGAGCAGGAAGTCTGCAGTCTTCGCTGGGAGTGGGAAATCGAAGTTCCTGAATTGGACACATCGGTTTTCCTGATCCCGGAGGAACGGGTAAAGAACGGCGAGGAACGACTGGTCGTTCTCAACAAAGTGGCAAAATCGATTGTTGAGAGTGCCCGCGGTAAGAGCCGATTCCACGTCTTTACCTACTGCGGCAGGCGCCTGACGAAAATGAACAACTCCGGATGGCAAACCGCCAGGAGAAAGGCCGGATTGTCACAGGTTAGAGTCCACGACCTTAAACACACGTTTGGTCGGCGACTTCGAGCCGCAGGTGTGTCATTCGAGGATCGGCAGGACTTGTTGGGACACCGGTCAGGGCGAATTACGAGTCACTACTCGGCAGCCGAATTAGGCAACCTTATTGAGGCTGCCAACCAGGTTGTCGGAGAGGGGTCCCGCAAAAGTCCCGCACTGGTGGTATTAAAGAAAAAAGCAGCTAGCGCCGAATAGCGCTAACTGCTTGATTTAACTTAGAATTTGGTGGCGCGCCCGGAGAGATTCGAACTCCCGACCACCTGGTTCGAAGC
>DDIP01000038.1:0-14914 GCA_002338605.1 Proteobacteria bacterium UBA1847
GTTACATTCTTCAATGTCGGGCACTCCGCGTATTCATGAAACAGCCATAACCGGAATCGCAGTTGTGGCAGGGCGTTCATTGTAAGATTTCGGGAGAGGCTATCGTTAGCGCGTGGTTCCATACAGCGAGTGTGACGCAGATCACACTTTGAGTTTTCGAAACGCTTCGCTAAACGGCACCGGCTGCCGTCAGATTGGCCAGCGTATTTGCCGCAACACTCTCTCGTTCCTGCAATACAACCTCCGGCTCGTGAACATAATGTCCCTGCATGAAATCAAGGCCGAGTTGAAACAGCACGGCCATGGCGTTGGCGTTTTCAACACGTTCAGCGACAGTCTTGATATTGCGTTTCTGTGCCGCCTTGACGATTTTCGCGACGGCAGCCTGCATGTTCGAGTCGGTCATCAGTGTGTGCATCAGTTCGCCATCGATCTTGATGTAATCGGGCTTGAGTATGTCGAGGATCTGGAACCGCTCCTGGTCGATACCGTAGTGTTCCAGTGCAAAACCGATTCCCAGCTTGCGTACGTGCGCTGCCAATACCTGGGTTTGCTTGATGTGTGTCGCGGCATCCTGTTCCGGTATCTGTATGACCAGCCGCGAACAGTCGAATCCCGCGTCGTCCAGTTTCTGCTGCAGCCAGGCTGCGGTCGAGGTGTCTTTTATCGATTGCTTCGACATGCGCACGAATACGCGGTCAGCGTTAGCCTCGTTACAAAACTTTACTGCCGACTGCAGCATCCACCGGTCAATATTTTTCATCATGTTGTTACGTTCGGCCGCCGGCAGGAATTCCGAAGGCAGCACCGAATTTCCATGCTCATCAATCATTCGAACCAGCAGGTCATACATTTGGACAGAATCGCTTCGCAGTCCGGCGATGGGCAGTTGCGCGAGGCGGAACCGATCTTCCATCAACGCGGCCTTAAGGTGCTTGACCCAGATGGCATCGAACTCACGCTGTTTGGTATCTTCGTCTGCACTTTGGTCGAGGAAGGAGGTGTTTCCGCCCGCTTTCCTGCCGAGGCTGTGCGCACTTACCGTAGCGGCAATGAATTCCTCAAGGCTGCTGAAAACTTCATTGACCGCGCAGGCGCCGACCGTGCATGTCAGGTGCGTCGAATTTTCCTCAACCTCGAATGTGTGTTTCGCAATGTGATCACAAAATTGTTTGCCCCAGACCTGTGCGTCGCGAGCTGAACCGCGCTCCAGCAGGACCATAAGCGATGTGCCCTCGAAACGGCCTGCAACATCGCGCGGATGGAGCCGCTTGCGAACTTCTTCTGCGAGTTGCGCTATAACCTCTTCGGAATTCAGGATGCCAACTTTCTGTCGAACAGCGCCGAAATTATCGGGCTTGATATAGACAAGGCAATGGGTACCCTGTGCAGGTTTGCGACGCAAACGTTTGGTAATTCGCTCAATAAACTGGGCGCGGTGAAAAAACAGGGTTGTCGGGTCTCGTTTCAGTGCGTCGTGCACCAGCTTGGTCGGTTCCTCGGCAATTTTTAATTGTGGCGCAATGCGGATTTGTACACAGGGCCCGTCATCGAGATCGAAACGACGGAACTCCAGATGAATTTCAGCGTTATTACCGGACTGGACCTGGGAACGGACTATCAGTTTTTCGTTGCGCTGCCACTTGCCCTGGATTGTGGCGATCAGTGCGCCTTTCAGCGCCGCCTGGCTCTCCGGGTCGAATGTGTCCATCACAGGCATGCCGATCAGCTCGTTCTTGTTCCCGGCCCGGAACTGCCGAACCCAGGCGTCGT
Source organism: Proteobacteria bacterium UBA1847 (assembly GCA_002338605.1). Classification (GTDB taxonomy): domain Bacteria; phylum Pseudomonadota; class Gammaproteobacteria; order Steroidobacterales; family Woeseiaceae; genus UBA1847. The sequence continues at coordinate 1,774 of DDIP01000038.1, forward strand.
TGATATCAGTGAAAATACCGTCCTGGACCAGCGCAATCGAACTGCTTGATGAGTCCATGTGATCTTTTAGCTGACGCTTGTATTCTGTCGCCGACTGAATCGTGGAGTTGAGCGCACGTTCGACCCGCAGGGCTCGCAGCTCACGCGACACCACCGACTGCAGGCGGCCTTTTAATGAGAGTGAAACGAGGTCACAGGCACCTGCCTGCATTGCGGTCAGGATGCTGCCTTCATCGGCGGTTGCCTGCATTGCAACCAGCGGCACTTCCGGGTTGTAGCGATCCTTAAGTTTTATGACCTGGCGGATGGAGTCCTTGAAACGATCGCAGTTCAGGATTAGCAATTCGACGTTTTCAGCCGCCATCATGTCTGCGAGTTTTGCGGGTGACGGAATCCAGTGGCAATGGGCAGCATGACCGGCATCACGCAGCGCGCTATTGATGATTTCGACGTCGTCCCGATCTTCCGTGAGGACGGCTATGGAGATGCTTTGGCGCCCGTTCAAATCCCAATCCCTGGCAACGGATCTCGGTCCGTCGATTTCCATATTCTGTAACCCCAGCAGCCAGTTTAGACACAGGGGACGCCGGAGTCCCGATCCGGAGCTCAAAACCGTGACCTGATTCATGTTTCGGCGGCCGGGCAGCGGGAATCGGGGCCAAAATTCGGCTGGCGAAGCGCCAAGACTCTAGTATCATGGCGCCTCGTCGAGAACCGGCGCGTCCCCCAAACGAGCGATTTTTATGGCCAACTACAGCACCAGCGAATTCAAATCCGGTCTCCGTATCATCATCGATGGCAATCCCTGCATTATCGTCGAGAATGAATTCGTCAAGCCCGGCAAAGGCCAGGCATTCAACCGCGTTCGAATCAAGAACCTCAAAACCGGAAAAACCGTTGACAAGACGTTCAAGTCGGGTGAATCCGTCGAAGCCGCCGATGTCGTGGACAAGGACATGCAGTATCTTTATGCGGATGGCGAATTCTGGCACTTCATGGTGCCCGATACCTTTGAGCAATACGCCGCCGATGCGTCGGCGATGAGTGACGCCAGCGACTGGATTACCGACGGCGACATTTGCATGATCACGCTGTGGAACAATACGCCCCTGATCGTGACGCCACCCAATTTCGTCGAGCTTGAAATTGTGGAGACGGACCCTGGCGTCAAAGGTGATACAGCGAGCGGTGGTGTCAAGCCAGCGAAGTTATCGACCGGCGCTGTCGTCAGGGTGCCGCTATTCGTCGATCAGAATGAAGTTATCAAGGTCGATACCCGCTCCCGCGAGTATGTTTCTCGCATCAAATAAATCCTGGGTTCGCCGACTGCAATTCGCAATAGGCATTGCAAATCCGTTCAACGCCCGCCTGATCCTCGGCACTAAAACGGTTGGGACTTGCACTATCGATGTCAAGAACGCCAACGAGTTGATCACGCACCTGTAGCGGCACGACAATTTCGGAGCGTGAATCCGGGTCGCAGACTATGTGGCCCTCGAAGAGTTGAACGTCGGCGACTCGTTGTGTTTGAAGCGTGGCCGCAGCCGTACCACAGACGCCCGAACCCATCGGAATGCGAACGCATGCGGGCTTTCCCTGGAAGGGTCCCAGTACCAATTCATCATCCCGCAGGATGTACAGGCCCAGCCAGTTGATGTCATCGATTGCATGGAACATCAGCCCGACAAAATTGCTGGCATTGGCGAGTGGATCGCTTTCGCCGTCGAGCAGCATGCGAAGCTGTGCTTCAAGCAGCCTGTAATCTGGATTACTCATCGTTTTTCTCATATGGGAACGGGATAACGTTACGGATATCGTCGGTCTTTTCGTAAATCATTTGCAAGCGTTCAATCCCAACGGCGACGCCGGCGCATTCAGGAAGCCCGTGTTCCAGCGCATCGATCAGCGCCTGGTCGTGAGGTCGAATGCGACGTCTGCGTCGTTTTCGATTTGCCAGGTCGGCAGCAATTCGGGTGGCTTGCTCGTTGGCATCGGTCAGCTCGACATAACCGTTGCAGAGTTCCATGTCACCCATGAAGATTTCGAAACGATCTGCAACTGATGCATCGCCCGGACACCTGCGCGCAAGTGCAGCCTGAGACGCAGGATAATGGCGCACGACCGTGAGCCTGTCGTTCGCGAACTCAGGCGCAATTCGGGTCGACATCAAAAGGTCAAGCCAATCGTCGCGTTCGTTACCCATTGAGGCGAAAAGGTCCTTATCTGCATTCGCCGCCGCCGTCATTTCGCGAATCGATGCAGTAGCCGGATCGAATGCAAGCGTATCGAAAAAAGCGTCGCGGTAGTCGACGATAGTTGCCGAGTCCGAAAGCATCGGAGCGTTCAGCGCTGTAGCGATCAGCTTGATTGCGTCGTCCACAATATCGCCGAGACCGAAGTCCAGACGGTACCATTCAAGCAAGGTGAATTCGGGCTGGTGCCTCGGACCCCATTCGTCGTCACGAAACACACGACTCACCGAATAAATATCCGGCCAGGAGTCCGCAAGCATGCGTTTCATCATGAATTCCGGCGACGTATGCAGGTAAAGCGGCTCGGAACAATGGCCGCTGTGCACTTCGAGACTTTCAATCTGCACATCGCTGACGGCCGATGGACTCAATGCTGCAGTGTCAACTTCCATTACACCTTGAGTCGCAAAATAGCGCCGGATGCGCCGCAGCATCGCGGCTCGTCTCCGGGCAAACTCCGGTCCGGATGCGGGACGCCAGCCGCTCATCGTGTTGCGGACGACAATTGCCCGATGGATTCGCCTACGCGCAGCGTCGCACCAGCCTGCAGATTGTCATGCCACTCAGAGCATCCCGCCGGAAGCAGCAAAATGACCGTGGAGCCCATATTGAACCAGCCAAGGAGGTCGCCTCTTTCCAGCGTTGTCGATGCCCGGGAAAGACTCAATGCCTCAACGACGCCATGCTTTCGCGGCCGGATTTCCCCGCTCCAGGGTGTCGAAATACTGCCGACGTTAAGCGCCCCGACAAAAATCACCGCTGCCGGTCCCTGGTTGGTCGTGAAGCGCATGATCAGGCGTTCATTGCGGCGGAACAAACCCCTGACGGTTGCAACAGTCGTCTGGTTGACGCTAAACAGGTCGCCGGGAACATAATTTGCGGAAATCAGTTGTCCGTCGACGGGTGCGTGAACCCGATGATAGTTGTAGGGCGCGAGATAAATTGTCGCGAAATTGCCGTCGACATACGCGTTGGCCTCGTCGATGTCAGCGGCGAGGAGATCCGCGAGCGAATAGTCGATCCCTTTTGCCTGGATCAAGCTATCGCCCTGGATTGCGCCAGCCAGGCTGACGGTGCCATCGACCGGCGACACGATGGAGCGACTATCGCCGCTGACCGGTCGTGCTGCGTCATTCAACTCGCGAGTAAAAAAATCGTTCAACGTTGCGAAATCATCCGGGACTCGCCGCAGGACATCATCGAGGTCAACGTCGTACATGGCGACAAATTTTGTGATCAGAAAATTCTTTGTCGCCGTGTGTCGTATTCGTGCGATTCGCCATACCAGCGCTGTTAGCCAGTGCTGTGGCACGAGATACTGAAATGCAACAAACAGTCGCGCCAGCATCATTCGTTCCGGCGGCTGATTTGGGCTTCGAGGCTGAGCAATAATGTTGTGTCCTCATAGAAATTAAGGGACACGGTGTCAACATCTGTTTTCTTGTGCATCAGCATCAGGTGTAGCCCGCCCTGTTGCAAGGCCACTGTTGCGCCTGGCGCGATCACCAGCGAGTCGACCGGCCTCATTTTCGCAACACCGTCCTCCAGTAACGACTCGTGCAGTTCAACGGCGCCAAAGTCCGGGCTGCTGACACGGTTGATTAGAATCGCATCGTTCGAGTTATTTGTCAGCGAAAGATACGCGGCACTCATCATTCGGCCCGGTAGCGGCTCCGTCACGACAACATTGCTGGCAACCAGCGGAGGACTCGATTCACCCGTGCAGGCCACAAGTGCGAGCAGCGCGAGACCAATGAGCAGAATATTGCGCATCAGCGTCTTGCTGCGATGATCGGCAGATCATGCAGATAGCTTTCGAGAGTATGCGGAGCGCTAAACAGCGCAACGAACTTTCCATCCGGATCGACAACGAGCACCGCAGCCGAGTGATCGACGCCGTAGCTGTCATCGACAATATTGACTTTCTCGAAATAAATCCCGAGCCCCGAAGTCAGCCTCTTCAACTGCTCGAGATCGCCCGTGATGCCGAGGTTGTCGGGTCCGAAGTAGCTGACGTAGCGGTCAAGTATTTCAGGCGTGTCGCGCTCCGGATCGACGCTGACCAATACAATGCGGGGAACTACGTCCGCTTCAGACTCGATGAGTTCGCGTCGAACATTCGCAAGGGTCTGAAGGGTGGTCGGGCAAATATCCGGACAATGGGTGAAGCCAAAAAAGACAAGATCCCACTGGCCCCGGAACGAGTCGGCATCGACCGGCGCGCCGCGCTGATCGAGCAGCGAGAAATCCGGGAGGTCACTTCCTGCCGGAAGAACGGTTGCGGAGCGCGGTTCAGCCGGTGTGCCGGATTTCAGTGCAGCAAAGATACCGGCGGCGAGAGCGCCGCCGAGCAATAGCGCGATCAGGACATGTCTTGGGTTCATTGGACCTGCGATTGTAGTTGCAAAGCGGGCAATTCTACAGGCAGTTGGCCGGTCAGCGTGATAGATTCGCCGTCGCCCATGAATGTCGAAGATCTCATACACGCAATTGCGGCCGATTTTGACGATGCCGGGCTGGTTTATGGACATGGCACGGACAATGCGCTGGACGAAGCGGCCTGGCTGGTATTTGCCACCTTGCAGCTATCGCACGACGACGCACCTGCCGTCTACGCCAACGCGGTGACCGGAGAGCAGCGCGCAGCGGCGACGGCAATCGCGGCGGAGAGAACTCGCGGGCGTAAACCACTCGCCTACCTGCTGAAGCAGGCATTCTTCGCCGGTCGGGAATTCTATATCGACGAACGCGTCCTGGTGCCGCGCAGCCCGATCGCCGAACTGATCCTGGATCGGTTTGCGCCCTGGGTCGATCCGCACACCGTACGCGACGCCGTGGACCTCGGTACCGGCAGCGGCTGCATTGCGATCGCCATTGCCCACGCGTTTCCCGATGCCATCGTCGACGCTGTCGATATTTCCCGGGATGCGCTCGACGTGGCCACGATTAATATCGAAAAACATGACCTGATTGGCCGGGTGAATGCCGTGCAATCGGACTTTTTCGACGCACTCGATGGCAGGCGTTACGACCTGATCGTCAGCAATCCGCCCTATGTGGATCGTGAGGATATGGAATCCATGCCGGATGAGTTTCGCCACGAACCGGAACTGGGCCTGGCAGCTGGCGACGACGGCTTGCAGGCCGTGCATAAGATTTTGCGAGACGCCTCGCGATTCCTGACGGACAATGGAATACTCATATGTGAGGTCGGCAACAGCCAGCCGGCACTCGAAGCTGCTTACCCAGAGCTCGAATTTGTCTGGCTGGAGTTCAAGGCAGGCGGGTGCGGCGTTTTCCTGCTGGCGAACAAGGATCTGGAAGGTTTATAACAGTGTCAGGTAATACATTTGGCCGTATTTTTGCGGTGACAACGTTCGGTGAAAGCCATGGCGTGGCCCTGGGTTGCATCGTCGATGGCTGTCCTCCGGGTATGGCGCTGTCCGAAGCCGATATCCAGGGCGACCTTGATCGTCGTCGGCCGGGGCGCAATCGACATACGACGCAGCGCAACGAGGCCGACCAGGTCCGTATCCTGTCCGGCGTTTTTGAAGGCAAGACGACCGGTACGCCGATCGGCTTGCTCGTTGAGAATACGGACCAGCGCTCGAAAGATTACGGCGATATCAAGGACAAGTTTCGGCCCGGTCATGCCGACTACACCTACCAGCAAAAATACGGAATTCGCGATTATCGAGGCGGTGGTCGATCATCCGCACGCGAAACGACGATGCGGGTTGCAGCAGGTGCCATCGCCAGGAAATTTCTCAAGGAGCGACTCGGTGTTGAGATTCGAGGCTACCTTTCACAGCTCGGGCCGATCGAACTGGCAGCGACAGACTTCAATGCAATTGACGATAATGCATTTTTTTGTGCGGACCCATCGCGAATAGCGGAACTCGACAGGTTTATGGACGAGTTGCGTGAGCAGGGCGACTCGATCGGCGCAAAGATCAGCGTGCTCGCGAGCAACATACCCCCGGGACTGGGCGAACCGGTTTTCGACAAGCTTGAAGCGGATATTGCCCACGGCCTGATGAGTATTAACGCGGTAAAGGGCGTCGAACTCGGCGCGGGCTTCAGTGCCGTGACGCAACGTGGCAGTGAGCACCGCGACGAGATGTCGTCAGGTGGTTTCAAAAAGAACGATGCGGGTGGGACTTTGGGTGGCATTTCGTCGGGCCAGGACATTCTTGCAAGCCTGGCGCTAAAACCGACATCCAGCGTTTCGGTGCCGGGCAAAACCATCGACAAGAGCGGTGCCGATACCGAAATTATTACCAAGGGGCGCCATGATCCCTGTGTCGGCCTTCGAGCGACGCCGATCGCCGAGGCGATGGTCGCGCTGGTCATCATGGACCATTACCTGCGCAATCGAGCGCAAAACGCTGACGTGCAGTCGGCAACACCGAAGCTATAGGAATGCCGGATCGAATGGATATTGCAGTGGTTGGTGCAACAGGGGCCGTTGGCGAAGCCTTGCTCGACATCCTGAGTCAGCGAAATTTTCCCGCCGGCAAAGTGTATGCTTTGGCCAGCGAGCGTTCTGTCGGGAAGAAGCTGGACTTTGGCAATGGTGAGGTCATCGTTGAGGACCTGGCCGAGTTTGATTTCTCGAAAGTCGCTATCGGATTGTTCTCGGCCGGTGCCGCCGTGTCGGCCAAATATGCCCCGAAAGCGGCCGCCGCCGGCTGCGTCGTCATCGACAACACGTCACAATTTCGCTACGACGACGATATCCCGCTCGTCGTACCTGAGGTCAATCCGGAAAAGATCGCCGACTATGTGAACCGCAACATCATTGCGAATCCGAATTGCTCGACGATCCAGATGCTGGTCGCGCTGAAGCCGATTTACGATGCGGTCGGCATTGAGCGAATTAACGTCTGCACTTACCAGGCCGTTTCAGGTGCAGGTCGCAGCGCCGTCGAAGAGCTGGTTCGTCAGACCGCCTGCCTGCTCAATGGCCGTCCCCTTGAACTCAAGGGCGCTGTTAAACAGATCGCGTTCAACGCGCTTCCTCATATCGATGTGTTTCAGGACAATCGCTACACCAAAGAAGAGATGAAAATGGTCTGGGAAACGCAGAAGATTCTGGGCGACGACGCAATACGTGTAAATCCGACGGCGGTCAGAATCCCGGTTTTTTACGGACATTCCGAAGCGGTACACATCGAAACACGGGACAAGATTACCGCCGCAGACGCCAGTAAACTATTGGGCGCCGCCCCGGGGGTCAAGGTGCTCGACGGCGTTGATACCGGTCAATACCCGACGGCGGTGACGGAAAGTTCGGGGCAGGACCCGGTTTTCGTCGGTCGAATACGTGAGGATATCTCTCACGAGCGCGGTTTGAACCTGTGGGTGGTCGCCGACAACATACGTAAGGGCGCCGCTCTAAATAGCGTCCAAATTGCTGAAATATTGGAAAAAAGCTATCTATAAGCTATAGTTCGCAGGCATTAAACGGCCCCGGACATGATGTCAGGAACGGGGTGTTTTCGGGTTTGGAGAAATACATTATGTCCCGACGATTCACTCGTCTTCCATTGCTGCTCGTCCTTTTGCTTTCCAGCGAAGTCTGGGCCATCGGCCTTGGTGATATCCAACTGGACTCAGCACTGAATGAGCCGCTTCGGGCAGAGATTGTCCTGCTGTCGGCAAGTGCGGATGAATTGTCTGACCTCAAGGTCGCCCTGGCTTCCTCGGAGACCTTCGCACGTTATGGAATCGATCGGCCGTTTTTCTTGCAAGGTGTTGAATTTAATGTAGTTAATCGCGGAGTGACCGGCAGTGTTGTGCAGCTTCGCTCGCGCGCCCCGATTACCGAACCTTTCCTGACATTCCTCGTCGAAGCGACCTGGTCCAGCGGCCGCCTGTTACGCGAATACACCGTCCTGCTCGATCCGCCGACCTATGCGCCACCCGCGGTGCAGCAAACACCGGCCGTCTCGGCACCGGTGCAGAGCACGCCGAGCGACAGTGGTCGTATCGAACGCCAAGCACCCCCGGTAACCACCCAGGCCCCGCCGGAGCCATCGCGACCGACATCGCGCCCATCGCAGGGTGGCCCGGTTTCGACCCAGGCTTCCGACCCGAAACCGTTACCGCATCCGGACGATGCGCCGTATTCGAGCAGTAATGCCAATGAAGTTGTCGTCCAGCGTGGGGATACGCTGTGGGGTGTTGCAGCGCGTATGCGGCCCGACAATCGACTGACGATGAACCAGACAATGCTGGCGATTTTTGAGGCCAATCCCGAGGCCTTCGGCGGCAATATCAATGTATTAAAAGCCGGTTCGCGCCTGCGCGTGCCGAGCGCCGATGAGGTTTTTCGAATCAATCGCGGCGACGCACAAAGTGAAGTTCAAAGGCAGCACAGCGCCTGGGGTGGCGGTGGGTATGCAGCGCCGCAACAAACCAGCCAGCCCGGTCTTGTCCTGGTGCCGCCCGACGAGGAACCCGCGGGCAGTGATTACGACGATAGCGCAAGCTATGAACCGCTGACACGTGAACAGGAAATCGAAAACCGCATCGCCGAGCTGGAAAGTGCCGATGTGCCGAACCAGCGGTCGCTGATCGAAATTCGTGACAATGAGCTCGCGAACCTGCGACAGGAACTTGCGAATATTCGTGGTGAAGTCTACGAGCCACCGGCTGATGAAACGCTCGACGACGTTGCTGACGAGACAGTCAGCGATGAAGTGCTCACCTACGACCCGGACGCTGAGATCGATGAAGTGTTTGTCGATGACACGGACGAAGCGGATGAGACGATTGACGAGGTCACTGAAGGCACAGGCACGACGGTTGACGATGTGGCCGAGGAAACGACCGAGCCGACGAACGTCATTCGTTCGTCACGATCACGCGATGAAAGCCTTGTCGACAAGGCCATCGACTTTCTGAAGCAGTGGGGCATTATCATCGGCGCGCTGTTGCTGGTTCTTGGCGGCCTGATCTGGTTCATGCGCCGCGGTGACGAGGACGACGGAGACTCCCGTCCCTGGGAGACACTTGACGACGACGAGATCGCGACCGGTGCCATGTCGGCAACCGGCTCGCTGTCGTCGACCGAGACGATGGAAGCACCGACGCCGGAAGAGGCGTTCGTCGTTGTCGAGCAGGACTCCGGTATACACCGGACGCTGGATGAAACGGTCGAGACGGCCGCGGCGGATGCCGGTGCCGCTGACGAAACATCGGGCTCATTCGGATCGCTGGAAGATACGTTCAGCAGCGAAACCGCCGTCAACCTTGATCAGACCGACCCGATTGCCGAAGCCGATTTCCACATGGCTTACGGGCTGTACGACCAGGCCGCGGACCTGATCAACGGCGCGCTTGAGTCGGATCCCACCGACAGGTCGTTGATGTCCAAGCTCTGTGAGATCTACTTTGTGTGGGGTAACCGGGACGCGTTTGTCGATGCCGCGAGCCGCCTGAAGGCGGAAGTTGGCGGCTCGGATAGCGCTGAATGGGACAAGATCGTGATCATGGGTCAGCAAATCGCAGCCGATCACGAAATGTTTGCCGGTGCCGGCGTACTCGGCGCAACCAAAGCGGTCGACCTGGCATTCGATGAAGGCGGTGACGCGACGGGCGCGCTCGATATGGACTTCGGCGCCGACGACAGTGGCAGTGCATCAGATGTAATCGACCTCGGTAGCGATGATGGCGATGACCCGCTCGACTTCGGTTTTGGTGAGACCGGGGCTGACGATATCGATTTCGACGTTACGGCCGAGTCGCCGACGCTTGAATCGGTGGCGGAAGACGCCACCGCCGAAATGCCCGCACCGACAATAGAGTCGCCAACCATTGAGGAACAGTTCGCCGACTTTGACGACGGTACCTCCGAGTTGCCAGCGCTCGATGATCCGCTGGAAGATGCGATCAGCCGCAGTGGCCAGGACTCCGACGCGACGGCGGAAATCAATCTTGACGACCTCGATCTCGGTGGCGCCGAGTTTGATGAGACCGAACTCGCATCGATGGACGATCTCGACATCACCGGTACCAACGAATCGCTGTCGGATACCGGGATCAATCCTGAAATTGACCCGGACGCAACCGGTGTACAACGCGGTCTCGATCCCGACTCGACCGGGCTGGTCGAAGGCCTCGATTTGTCCGATCTCGAAGAGTCCGGAATGCGTCTTGCACCTGATGAAACCGGCCACAACCCGGTGGTCGCTGAGGAGCATGATTCAACGGACTTCGATATCGACGAGAACCTGCTTGATGCGACGGGTCGCACGCAGGTCCTGAGCGAGGACATGATTGTCGATACCGCCACCGGCATGGTGAAAGACATTGATGACTCGGATGCCACGCAAATGGCCGGAACGCTGGCCGACGATGCCGAAACACTGCTGGCATCCCTGGATGATGACGACAACTTCGATTTTGCAAAGACCGAAGCCTTGCCGCCTGAAGCGTGGTCCGGTGATCCCGATCTCGACGAAACGGCCGAGACCAGGGCCATCGCAGAAACCGACGTTGACCTCGACCTCGATGACCTGACCGCGGCGCTGAAAGTGAGTGAAATCGGCGACACGATTGAACAGCCTCGGGATGATGCGACAGTTGAGCAGCCCAAACCGTCGATGTCTGACGAAACGGCTGAAGTTCCGACGATGAACCTTTCGCCGGAAGACATGACCGGCGACCTGCACGAAGCCAGGACGATGACCGAGGTGGGCACGAAACTTGACCTGGCCAGGGCCTACGTCGACATGGGTGATCCGGCCGGAGCTCGCAGCATTCTTGAAGAAGTGCTGGACGAGGGCGATGCCGCGCAAAAACAACAGGCGCAGCAATTGCTGGATTCGCTGCCCAGCTAAGTGTTAGCCGACGCACGCAGGTCTTTCGGATTCGCACATGCGCATCGCGCTTGGTATTGAGTACGACGGTACGGCGTACAACGGCTGGCAACGACAGAAATCGGGTCTGGGTGTGCAACAACGTGTGGAAGAAGCGCTGCAAGTTGTAGCCAATCACGCTGTTGAGGTTACCTGCGCCGGGCGCACTGACACGGGCGTACACGCCACCGGGCAGGTGGTCCATTTTGATACCCTCAGCGCGCGCGACGACCGCGGCTGGTTGCTCGGTGCCAACAGCAATTTACCGGCCGACATCTGTGTTACCTGGGCACAGCAGGTCGACGACGATTTCCACGCCCGCTTTTCAGCGACGGGCCGCAATTATCGCTATCGAATCCTGAATCGTCTGCAGCGTTCGGCGATACACCGGCACTGGGCCTGGTGGGTGTACCAGCCACTTGACAGCAATCGCATGCATGAAGCCGCACAGCAGCTGTTGGGCGAACACGATTTCTCGGCGTTCCGGGCAGCAGGCTGCCGCGCCAATACCGCGAGCCGAAAGATCACCGGTATTGCTGTGACACGTGACGGCGACTGGATCACACTGACCGTTTCCGCGAATGCTTTTCTGCAACACATGGTACGAAACATCACCGGCACATTAGCTGCAATCGGGCGCGGCGAGCAGAGTGTCGAATGGCTGGCCGAGGTGATGAAAAGCCGGGATCGGAAGCAAGGCGGTATTGCTGCACCTCCTCATGGCCTGACACTGGTTTCCGTTGATTACCCTCCGAGTGCCGGTCTGCCCGCGCCACCGGATGTGTACTAGCTGTACCCGAACTATACGGATATCATGTCGCTATGAGCTGGTTTGAAAAATTGATGCCGTCGCGCATAAGCACCGAGAGTCGCACGAAGTCCGTACCCGAAGGTGTCTGGATCAAGTGTGCGCGCTGTGATGCACAACTGTACCGCAACGAACTGGAGCGCAATCTTCAGGTTTGCCCGAAATGCAATCACCATATGCGAATCGGCGCACGCAAGCGCATCAAGTTTTTCCTGGATCCCGGAACACATACAGAGTTATCGGCAAAACTCGAGCCCGAAGATCCATTGAAGTTCAGGGACAGCAAACGATACCGCGATCGGCTGGTCGCTGCTCAAAAAAAGACCGGTGAGAAAGATGCACTGATTAGCGTAACCGGAAACTTGCACGGCTTACCGGTCGTCGTTTGTGCGTTCGAGTTTTCTTTTATGGGCGGGTCGATGGGCTCGGTGGTTGGCGAGCGCTTCGCACGCGCTGCCAACTATGCAGCCGAGAACAAACAGCCGCTGATCTGTTTTTCGGCCAGCGGTGGCGCGCGCATGCAGGAAGCGCTGTTTTCGTTGTTGCAAATGGCGAAAACCGCTGCCGCCCTGGCGAACCTGGGCAGCAAGCGTGTGCCCTATGTGTCGGTGTTGACGGACCCGACGACTGGCGGTGTGTCGGCAAGCCTCGCAATGCTGGGAGATGTCAATATCGCGGAGCCAGGTGCACTGATCGGATTTGCTGGCCCGCGCGTCATTGAGCAGACAGTTCGCGAGCGTTTGCCTGAAGGGTTCCAGCGCAGCGAATTCCTCCTCGACCACGGCGCTATCGATATGATTGTCGACCGACGCAAAATGCGTGATGAAATCGCCGACTTGCTGGCGAAATTCCAGGGCCACCCGCGCCCGGTCGCAGTTTCGCAGTAAATCCAGTGCTTCCGGCCGGAGCGCCTTTGGCTGACTGGCTGTCAAGGCTGGAAACGCTGTCACCCAAAGAAATCAACCTGGGACTTGAGCGGGTCGAGCAGGTCCTGGACCGCCTCGCGCTGACCGTTCCCCGTGACCTGTTGCTGATTGCTGGCACGAACGGCAAGGGCTCGAGCGTTGCAATGGCGGACGCGCTGTTGCGAGCGTCAGGCAAAACAGTCGGTGCCTATACCTCGCCGCACATCAGCCGGTATAACGAGCGAATTGTTGTCAATGGCGAGGCGGCATCCGATGCGCGAATCGTTTCCGCGTTCGAGGCAGTGGATGCCG
>DDIP01000038.1:15038-15638 GCA_002338605.1 Proteobacteria bacterium UBA1847
GCGGCGATGTTGTGCTGACGTATTTCGAGTTCGGCACGCTGGCCGCAGCGCTTATTTTCGCCGAGGCAGGGCTCGATGTCTGGATTCTTGAGATTGGCCTGGGTGGTCGACTGGACGCCTGCAATGCCTTCAATCCCAGCGCATCCCTGATTACCAATGTCACGCTGGATCATTGTGAATGGCTGGGTCATGACGTTGAAACCATTGCCATGGAAAAGGCGGGCGTCATGCGCCGAAATCGACCGACGATCTACGGCAGCGTTTTGATGCCCCAATCCGTCGAAACAATGGCCCGTCAATGGGGAGCAATACTGTGGCGTGCCGGCAAGGATTATCGGGTTGAGTCGACCGGGGATGGGCGCTGGTCATATGTCAGTGAACGGCGCACCTTGGAGTCCCTCCTGCCTCCCGGTCTGCGCGGCGAATTTCAACTGGACAATGCGGCTGCCGTATTGGCGTTGCTTGAATCGGCCGGGCTTGCGGCAGGTATTGATGCGGCGCTGGTCAATGAGGTACTGCCGGGACTGACGCTTGCCGGGCGCATGCAGAGTCGCCTGGCGTGCGGCAGGCGCTGGTTGCTGGACGTGGCGCACAACCCCG
>DDIP01000063.1 GCA_002338605.1 Proteobacteria bacterium UBA1847
CGCTGCTGCAGCTCGATTCCCAGGCGATAGGCGCGCTGCATGCGGCGGGACTTGAGGTCGGTGTCGAGAGTAACGGAACGATTGTCGCGCCGCCCGGAATCGACTGGTTATGTATCAGCCCGAAAGCCAATGCACAACTTGTGCAGGACTCCGGTGACGAGCTGAAACTCGTTTATCCCCAGGTTGAGAAATCCGCGCAGCCGGCGCTGTTCGAAGGCCTCGCATTTGATCATTTTTACCTGCAGCCAATGGACAGCGATGATGGGCCGGAAAATACTCGTCGCACTATCGATTATTGTCTACGTCATCCGCTGTGGAAACTGAGTCTGCAAACACACAAGTACCTGGGTATTGATTAACGATGAATCATCGAGTTGGACGTACCGTATTTGCGCTCGTTGTCGGTCTGCTGGTGGCGGTTAATTCGTATCGCTGGATAACGGATCCCCAAGGTCGCGCAGCCCGGATGCTCGAAATCGAGGTTGTCGAGGCATCCCGCGCACGGCTACGAGAGATCATCGGCGTTGAGCCGTTGGATATTGTCGATACACTGGCGCCCAACCGGATTGTGGGTAAGGCATACGTTTATCCCGAGGGTGACGGCTGGTCGGTCTCGGGGTACTATCGACGCAACGACGGTGATCGCTGGCATCCCTACCTGATGAAGCTCTCACAGGACTTCACGCTGGTGACGCTCAAGGTTCAGGATACGGACCCCGGTCTTGCCAGGCGCGCTGAGTCGGACACGGTCCTCAAGGTCGTTACCTCAAATGACTGAATGCTGCCCTTGATCTAGTCGACTGGCACGCTGTTGGCATCGAATTCCGCCCGCATGTCGCCCAGTTGCCCGGCGTACCGTTTCCAGCGGCCAATCGAACGCGTGTGCGCTGGTTCGCGGACCTGCGCCGCACTGGCCGTGGACACCGCCGTTTTTTGTTCATGGAAGCGCAAACAGGCGTCCTCCCACGGCAGGCCGAGTTGCGCAATCAATGCACGCGCGTTGGGCTCCAGGTCCCTCGCGGTATCCTCGTAGGAAACGTCGATGATTCGTCCGGGAAAACGTTCACGCCAGGTGTCCATCAATCGCAAATAGCGCAAGTGGTGGCGCGCCATTTCGTCTTGCTGGTAGGAATGCAGGTAGGCGTCGGCAAACAACTGTTTGAAGCTGGCAAAGCAGGCATCCATCGGGTTGCGAACCAGGTGCACGATGCGAGCATGCGGCAGCGCCTTCAGGATCAGCGGAATGTAGACGAAATTCGTCGGCAGCTTGTCAACGAAGCGTGGCGTGTCGCCGTGCAGTTTCTTGCCGCTTGTCATGTACATTTCGCCGAGCCGCATCGGGTCAACCTGCAGAGCGTGATGCAACAATTCAGCGGAGAAGCGTTTCGGTTCCTGAAATTTCGACAAACGGCGAATCGCGAACCCGAACTGTTGCAGTTCGCCCGCTGAATGAACGGCTGAATGACTGGTGATGATTCGTTCTATGAGCGTTGTGCCGGTACGCGGCTGCCCGAGCACGAAAATCGGCGCGTCGGTTTCAAATCCGACACGACCATCGTTGAACCACTCCCGGGTGACGGACTGTTCAAGTGCGTCAAAGAATGCGATCTCGGCTGCCTCATCGTATTCCACGGTCTTGCGTCGCGCTGCCGCGCCGACTTTGAACCCCTCGAAGGCCTCAGGCCAGGATTCCAGATCTTCATATTCCTTGCCAATGGCATAGTGCAGGAACGCAAGGCCGCGATCGTTGCTGCCCTGTTTCGGCAGTGCCAGGCGCATAGCGGCAATATGTGATTCGTCGACGGCCTTTCTGCACGAAGCCAGAATCCAGTGAGCCTGCGGGTTAAACGGTTCGCGCTCGAGAACCGATTCCAGCAAGGACGCCGCCTCGTCGGTGCGACCGTGATACACGAGGCTGTTTGCATAATTCACCGTAAACGGGATGTGATCGGGATTCTGTTCCTTCGCCCTGCGGTGGTATTTGGTCGCTTCAACGTGATCCCCCATGAGCGCATAGACGATGGCGACGAGGTCGTTGACGATAGGATCGTCGGACTCGTGCTTTATTGCTTCATCGAGCGCGGCATCGGCGCGTGCGACCTGGCCATCCGTCATGAACAGGCGAGCCAGCTGCGCCCAGGCTGCAACATGATCGGGTTTGAGTTTTGTTACGGATCCGAAGGCACTGACTGCGGTTTTCCGGTCCTTCAGTTCCAGCGCGACCAGGCCGACGAGGAAATGAGCCTGTACCAGTCTCGGTTGTTCCGCCAGGACCCGCTTGCAACAGGCTGATGCATCCTTGAGCCTCCGCTGGCCCAGCGCAAGAAAACCTTCCCGAAGCTCGTTCTGGACCCAACTGCGCGACTTAAAGGCTGTCATCGGACTCCGTTGTCACGACGGTCAAGGGAATAGTCCGCCGGTACGCTAAAACCGAATTGATAAACAATCCGCGGCTGATCGCCCTGCAAAACTTGCGTGCCATGGGGATGTTCGGACGCAAAAAAGGCCCACAATCCGCGCTCGCCGACTTTCAGCCGCTCTGCACCGACCAGCGGGTAAGCCGATTCGTGTTTGCCCTGGACCAGAACATTGCAGCGAAGGTGCTTGTCGCTGGTCTGCTGATAATGCGGTTGCCGGTCGATGTGCGGTTTGATGAAGCCGCCGGGCTCGATGTAGGAGATTATCCAGCCGAGGTAAGGATCGACGGGGCAGCCATCCAGGGCAAACGTCGCAATGATCTTGACGGCCAGTTTTTGCATTTCAGGATCACAATATTCAGTGCCGTAGACTTTTTGTCGAAAACGAAACGGGCCCGATGGGTTCGCCTCGAGCACGCCGTTTGCCCGGTACTGGTTTGCAAGCGCCAGCAAATGCGCCTGCTGCTCGATACTTATGAACTCGTCAATTATTCGCGCGTTGG
>DDIP01000297.1:0-2524 GCA_002338605.1 Proteobacteria bacterium UBA1847
AAGAACAGATTGTCTGGACCTGGAATCATTTGTGGTACCTGCCGTACCTTTGGTTCTACACCATGCTGCTTGTTCCGCTGGCCAAATTGCTCGATGGTCCGCTGTCCGGGTTTCGCCGCTGGTTTCAGTCCTTGCGCGGCATATGGATTGTCGTGGTGCCGCTGGTGCCGCTGATGATTTACGGCAATTTCATATTTCCGAGGTTCCCCTACATCAGTCATGCGCTGCTCGACGACTGGTATGCACATGCCATGTATTTCACCTTTTTTTTCATTGGCTACCTGGTCGGGCGTGATCCCGGATTCTGGGCAGAGCTCGCGAGAATGCGAAAACTCACCTTGTCGACAGCCATTCTGTTTTTTATCCTGCTCGTGATTCGTAACGAAACCATGCCGGATAGCGCGCCGATGCTGCTGGAACAGCTTAGTGCGCTGATCACCTATGGCAACCGCTGGCTTTGGTTGGTCGCGATTTTCGGCTGGGGACATCATTTGCTTAACAGGCCGATGAAGTGGTTGCCTTACGCGACCGAGGCCGTGTTTCCGTGGTACATCCTGCACCAGACGATTATCGTGGTTGTCGGATACAACCTGGCGAATTTGTCACTGGGTCCTGTCATTGAGCCCATCCTGGTGCTGGCCGCGACGGTCGGTGGTTGCCTGCTGATTCACGAATTCGTCATTCGACGCATCAGGATTCTGCACCCGTTCTTCGGCCTCAAGTAGCGACAAATACGAGCCGCATTCGTGTAGTCTCGTCGATGGCCGGAGCCAAGCGGAGAATCAATTGCTGCACGTAGAACAGTTGACGAAACAGTACGGGGAATTGCTTGCCGTGGGCGGCGTGAATTTTTCGGCAGACGAAGGCAAAATCTTCGGCCTGCTTGGTCCCAACGGTGCCGGCAAGTCTACGACGATCAACTGCATTTCAGGGCTGATACCGCCGACTTCGGGCCGCATCAGCGTTGACGGATTCGATATCGTCAAAGATGGCAAAAGGGCCAAGGCTGCTTTGGGGGTCGTGCCGCAGGAGTTGGCTCTCTACGAAGACCTGCCCGCAATCGAAAATCTGTCTTATTGGGGTAAGGCGTATGGACTGCGCGGCTCTGAACTCAAGTCACGCGTCGAGGACGTGCTCGGCTATATCGGCCTCCTTGACCGAGCGAGGGATTTGCCCAAGACATTTTCCGGTGGCATGAAGCGAAGACTGAATTTCGGCTGCGGCATTGTGCACAAGCCCGGGCTGTTGTTGCTCGATGAGCCAACGGTCGGCGTGGATCCGCAATCGCGACAACGCCTGTTTGAGATGGTCGAAGCAGAGCGTGATGCGGGTGCCTGCGTTCTGTATACAACTCACTACATGGAGGAGGCTGAACGCCTTTGCGATTCACTGGCCATCATTGATCATGGCAAGATTATTGCCGACGGCACGGTCGCCGAGCTAAAGGCGCAACTCGGCGCGCGAGATGTTTTGCAACTGACCGGTACCTTCCCGGCGGGTACCGGGACTGCAGTCTCAGCGCGAAATATCAATCAGCTTGAAGTCCTGAGCGAGGACGACAGTAACCTGACGATGACCTTATCCGCCGCCTCAGAGCATTTGCCCGCGATCTTTGACGCGGTAGCCGACAGCGGCGGTGCGGTAAAGGAAACCAGCCTGCGGAGCCCAAACCTCGAGACACTCTTCCTGTTATTGACTGGCAAGGAGTTGCGCGAGTAGCCATGCGCTTTGTCATCGCTACCTTTAAGAAAGATATTTCGCGCTGGCGACAGGATCGCATCGCTTTTCTGATCTGGCTGGGGATTCCGATCATGATCGGCGGCCTGATTACCGCCATGGTCGACGGCGATAACAATGGTGGCCCAATGGGAACCCTGTTGATCGCCGATCTTGACGATTCGCTGGTCAGCGGACTTGTTGCCACTGCGTTCGGTCAGGATGATCTGGCCGACCTCGTCGGAACTCAGTCGGTCACGGTTGAGGAGGGTCAGGCACTGATTGAAGCTGGCGATGCCAGCGGCTTCCTGATTATTCCTGAAGGATTTCAGGACGCGTTGCTCAACGACACGCACGTTAAACTGACACTCAAGACGAATCCCTCGCAAACAATCCTGCCCGGCATTATCGAAGACATCGTCGGAGTGTTACTGGATGCGGGGTTTTATTTGCAGTCGGCGTTTGGTCCCGAGATTGTCCAGATTATCGACTCTTCTGAATCGACGCAGCCTTCGGGTATCGTTGTTTCTGGTATCGCTGTTGCGATTCAGGAGAAGGTGGAGAGGCTGGGACCGATGCTGTCGCCGCCGCTGCTCGATCTCACGATTGTCGAGCCGCCGCCCGCTGAACCAAGACCCGACTTCGCGCTGTTATTTCTGCCGGGCGTTGTATTGATGGCCTTGATGTTCTCGTCGCAGGGCCTGTCGACAGACTACTGGGCAGAGCGCGATTCCGGAACGCTTCGGCGGCTGGTGTCCACGTCAGGATTGCTAAGTCGCTTTGTGCTCGGCAAAGCATTGGCGGCTGG
>DDIP01000297.1:2634-12009 GCA_002338605.1 Proteobacteria bacterium UBA1847
TGGCTTGTTTTTGGCGCTGATTGGGGGTGCGACCCTGTTCCTGGGATTTCTGTATCACGACCTGGCGTGGAACAAATTCCTGCCTTCAATCGTTTGGGTGACGTTTTCGGGTGTCGGGTTGTTCGCGTGGTTTTCGGCATTGCAGATGTTGCTGCCATCGTCCAAAGCAGCAAATCTGTTCACGACCATACTGGTTTTCCCACTGTTGATGATGGGCGGAAGCTTCTTTCCGATGGAGGCCTTGCCGGACTGGCTTGCCACCATCGGTCGCATGTCGCCAAACGGGTTTGTCGTTGATCGATTGTCCGGCGAGCTGACCACATCCGGGTCATGGACGTTCGACACATTGGCCTGGACGGTCGTCGCTGCAATGACGCTGAGCGGTTTGCTTGTCTGTAGCTGGCGCCTCGACTCCGGGTTCGCGAGCAAGTAGTGGCGGGCATTCTTTTTATTGCCTGGAACGATGCGAAGTACCAGCTTCGGCAAGGCTCGACTTTACTGTGGGCCTTCGTGATGCCGCCGATCTTCTTTTACTTTATCGGTACAATGACCGGAGGATTCAGCGCGTCGGTCAGCGGTGACCAGGCTACACCGCTTGTCGTCGTTGCCGAGTCACCGGGCTTCCTGCAAGAACAGATAGATCTGCGATTGCGGGACAACGATTTCGATGCCAGGTGGGTTGAGGAAGTCGTCGTTGCAAAAGGCGGGCAGGCGCCTCGTCGCATTCTGAGTATTGCACCCAATCTGACCGATCAGGTCGTAGCGGGGAAGTCGGTTGCCATCCGTTTTGAGACGCGGGCGTCCGCATTGTCGCGTGATTTCGAAGTCATTCGCCTGCAACGCAGCCTGTACACGGCGCTGGCTGATATCGTCGTCGCCGATCTTCAGTCCGGTGAGGCTGTCACAGCTGCCGACCTTGTGGCGTTGAACGGCAAAACCCGAAACTGGCAACTGAGTGTTTCACCCGCGGGTACCAGGCAGAACATTCCTTCGGGTTTCGAGCAGGCGGTTCCCGGTATTCTCGTGATGTTTACCATCCTCGTGCTGTTGACCAGTGGCGGTTCAATGCTGGTCAATGAGCGCAAACAGGGACTGTTGCGTCGCCTTGCGTCAGCACCCTTCAGTCGCAGCGAAATCGTGGCCGGCAAGTGGGGCGGCCGAATGCTGCTTGGCCTGGTGCAGATGAGTGTTGCTCTATTGATCGGCACCTACCTGTTCAAGATGGTCTGGGGTCCTGATCTCGCGATGGTCCTGTTCGTGCTGGCGATCTGGGGCGGTTTTTGTGCATCGGCCGGATTGCTGCTGGGCAGTATCGCCACCAGCGACGGGCAGGCCGCCGGACTTGGCGTATTCGCTGCCAATGGACTCGCCGCTCTCGGTGGATGCTGGTGGCCTATCGAAGTAACACCGCAATGGATGCAAATGGTTCAAAAGCTGACACCGACCGGATGGACGATGGATGCGATGCACAAGCTGATCAGCTTTCAGTCGGGTGCACTGTCGGTCATGCCGCAGTTGACGTTGCTGGTTATCGCAACGCTGCTGGTTGCCAGTCTTGCTGTCAGGCAATTCAGATTTCTGTAGCGCGGGCCGGGCCTTGAGGACTTTGAGAAAATAGTCCTTTCTTTTCGCCCACCGTCTGTTACAGTCCGCCCCGTCTTGACGCACATCGGTCTGCGTCACTCACTCCAACCCTGCAATTCTGCATGCTTGGAGTCACTTTAAAAATTCCAGCCTGGACCGAACCACACGTCTTCGACGTTGCGGATCAGGCGAATCGGAGAACAATCAATGTTATTTAACCAACTCGGCCTGTCGGCCGAATTGCTGCGTGCTGTCGAAGAACAGGGCTACACGGAAGCAACCCCCATTCAAAGCAAAGCCATTCCATTGGTCCTTGACGGCCAGGACGTGCTTGCGGCAGCCCAGACAGGCACCGGCAAGACAGCGGCTTTTACACTGCCCTTGCTGCAACGACTGCAACAGAAAACGAGCGGTCCGCGATGCATCCGTGCACTGATACTGACCCCAACGCGAGAACTTGCGGCTCAGGTCAATGAAAGCGTGCAGACTTACGGTAAACACCGACCGGTCCGTAGTATGGAGATCTATGGCGGCGTCAGTGCTCGTCCACAGATATCGCGAATCCGTCGCGGGGTGGATGTTGTCATCGCCACACCGGGTCGACTGCTCGACCACGTCCGCCAGGGCAATATCAATCTGTCCGGCGTCGAAATCCTCGTGCTTGATGAGGCGGACCGAATGCTCGACATGGGCTTCATTCGCGATATCAAGCAGATCATCAAAGAGTTGCCGGCCAAACGCCAGAACCTGCTGTTCTCGGCAACATTTTCGCAGGACATCCGGAATCTCGCGAATGGCCTGCTGAATAATCCGACCGAGGTGCAGGTGGCGCAGCGCAACACTACCGCGGAGAAGGTCAAGCAGGTTGTCATGCCCGTCGACAAGGCGCGCAAGCGCGAGCTCTTGTCGGAACAAATTGGCAAAGGCAACTGGCGCCAGGTGCTGGTATTTACGCGCACCAAGCACGGTGCGAATCGACTGGCCAAGCAATTGAATGGCGATGGTATCGAGACGAGCGCAATTCATGGCGGAAAAAGCCAGGGCGCTCGCACGACCGCGCTGCGCGACTTCAAGGCTGGCAAGGTCCGAGTGCTTGTTGCTACTGATATTGCGGCGCGCGGACTCGACATCGACAAGCTGCCACACGTGGTGAATTACGAATTGCCGCATGTTGCAGAAGACTACGTTCATCGCATCGGTCGCACCGCCCGTGCCGGTCAGGAAGGCACGGCTGTATCGCTGGTCTGTGTCGATGAACTCAAGCTGCTCAATGATATCGAGCGACTCTTGACCGTGGAAATCAGGAAAGAGTTCGTCCCTGGCTACGAGGTCGACAAGCGCATCAGGGCAGAGCCCATCACCCGCGGCAAACCGCCGCGCTCAGGCGGCCAGCACCCCAATAGTGCTCGCCAGGGAGCTCGAAAGAAGGCTCGTGCTGGCGGGAAGTCACGGCCGGGCAAGAATTCGAGAGGCCGATCAGGTCGAACTCACGCGCGGGCGAGTTAACGGATCACCCCGCAAATTTGACGAGAAATCGATCGAGGCTATTTGCAAAAGTCTGTTTGTCTCGCTGACTGAACGCCGCGGGACCGCCGCCCATCTCGACTCCGCTGGAACGCATGGTGTCGAGAAAGTCCCGCATATTGAGGCGAGCGCCGATGTTTTCCCTGGTGTGCATTTCACCGCGGGGGCTTAAGGCGTGGCCACCCTTGGCGATCACCTCCGCCGCAAGCGGAATATCACTGGTAATGACCAGGTCGCCCGCTTCGATACGCTTGACGATTTCGTCATCAGCAACATCAAAGCCGCGAGGCACCTGCACAGAGCGGATGTTGGCCGATGGCGGCGTATTCATCGCCTGGTTTGCGACCAACGTCAGTTGAACGCCTGTGCGATCAGCCGCGCGAAAAAGTATTTCCTTCACCACAACCGGACAGGCATCGGCATCGACCCAAATTTTCATGCCGGCATTATATGGTGAGAACGCAAGATACTACGACTCCATTACAGGACAGGTATCGGTATACTCGCCGCATGACTGCAAGCGCCCTGAAAATACTCAACGAAGTCTTTGGCTATCACGAATTCCGAGGGGATCAGGAATCGGTCATCAGTGCAGCCCTGGAAGGGCGAGATACCCTGGTCTTGCAGCCGACAGGCGGCGGAAAGTCAATTTGCTACCAGATTCCGGCGATCCTGCTGGACGGTGTGACGCTGGTCGTTTCACCATTGATTGCACTGATGCAGGACCAGGTGGCGGCGCTCAAGCTGCTCGATATTGACGCTGCATATCTGAATTCCACATTGTCGGTTTTCGAGCAGGGCGAGGTCTATCGGCGACTGACTGGTGGCGAAATCAAACTTCTGTACGTGGCGCCTGAGCGGCTGTTGCAGGCAGAGACCGTTGCCCGGTTGCAGAAACTGAGTATTTCGTTGATCGCGATTGACGAAGCGCATTGCGTCTCACAATGGGGACATGATTTTCGGGAGGACTATTTGTCGCTTGGCAGGCTGGCGGAGCTGTTTCCAGGTGTACCCCGGATGGCATTGACTGCGACTGCGACGGCCGATGTCCGGGAGGAAATCGTTGCGCAGTTGCAGCTCAATGATCCGGCGCGCTTTGTCGCCAGGTTTGACCGACCGAACATCCGCTACGAAGTCCAGGCAAAGCTCGATCCGAAGCGACAATTGCTGAGGTTCCTTTCGGAACATCGTGGCGCGGCCGGCATTGTCTATTGCATGTCGCGAAAGAAAACCGAATCGACGGCCGAGTGGCTTCACAAGGAAGGATTTATCGCCTTGCCATACCACGCGGGACTCGATGCTGTGACGCGCGCAGATCACCAGCACCAGTTCGTAAACAACGATGGTGTAATCATCGTCGCAACCATTGCCTTTGGTATGGGAATAGACAAGCCGGATGTGCGCTTTGTTGCACATCTCGACTTGCCCAAAAGCATGGAATCGTACTACCAGGAAACCGGCCGTGCCGGGCGCGATGGGGAGCCGGCTTTCGCCTGGCTGGTGTATGGCCTGCAGGATGTCCTTCGCCTGCGGCAGATGGTTGACTCGTCGCCATCCAGCGACGCTCGCAAACAAAACGAGCGGCGGAAACTGGATGCATTGCTTGGCTGGTGCGAAGTGACTGAATGTCGGCGACGTTCGTTGCTTGCGTATTTCGGCGACGAGCTGGCCGACGATTGCGGTAATTGTGATATTTGTCTCTCACCACCGGACGTGTTTGACGGGACAGAGGTTGCACAAAAACTGATTTCGGCCGTGTATCGGACTGGACAGCGCTTTGGTGCCGTTCATGTCATCGATGTGTTGCTGGGCAAAGAGAATGAGAAGGTGCGTCAGCACGGTCACGATCGTCTCAGTGTCTTTGGCATTGGCAAGGATCTGGATCAAAAGCAGTGGCGTTCGATATTGCGGCAACTGGTCGTCGTCGGGCTGTTGAAAGTTGACAGCGAGGGTTATGGCGCATTGCAGCTTAGCGAATCCAGTCGCCCGCTATTGCGCGGCGAAACCCATCTGCCACTGCGACGCGATTTGCTGGCGAAACAAAAAGTCAGGGCAACGAAACGACAGGGTGCCGATCTGGCTGACGAGGACATCGCGCTCTTCGACGCGCTTCGCGATGTTCGCAAGAAACTGGCAGATGAGCTTGACGTGCCACCCTACGTGATCTTTCACGACGCAACATTAAAACAGATGGCCGTCGACAAGCCGAAGAACGATGGCGCGTTGATCGCGATATCGGGCGTCGGACAGACCAAGCTTGAACGCTATGGCTCAGCATTTCTCGAGGTTATCAGCGCAACGCCCTAATCGGCTTTTTCGAGTGCCTCGCTCGCCTCCAGCCATTGCCACTCGAGAGAGTCGATTCTTGATCGGACGGACGCCTGGTCTTCGATCAACTGCTTAAGCTCGTCTTTTCGGTCCGCGTCGGCATATAGCGCTTCGTCTGACAGCCGGCTGTCGTAGTCGGAAAGTCTTGAACGGCAGTCGGTCAGGGACGATTCGATATCCCTGACAGTATCGTAGAGGGGCTTCAGTCGCTTCCGCCGTTCCGCCTGTTCCTGCCGTTGCTGTTTCTTGTTGACGGCTTTTTGCGGCGTGTCTTGCCACTTGAGCGCAACCTGGCCCGCCTGTTCTTCCCGGTCCCTGAGCCAGGCAGGATAGTCATCAAGGCTTTCAGTGAATCGCTCGACAGTCCCGTCATGCACAATAAGCAATTCATCGCAGACGCTTCGTAGCAAGTGTCTGTCGTGTGATATGACGACGAGCGCTCCCGAGTACTCGATCAATGCAACACTCAGTGCCTGCCGCATCTCGAGGTCAAGGTGATTGGTGGGTTCATCGAGCAACAACAGGTTCGGTCCCTGCCGAATCATCAGTGCGAGAACCAGTCTTGCTTTCTCACCGCCGGAGAAGGGTTCAACGGGTTCAAAGATTCTCTCGCCGCTGAACCCGAAGCGACCGAGGTAGTTGCGATGATCCTGCTCGCGATCATCGGGCGCGAAGTCGCGCAGGTGATCAATCGGGCTTGCGGCCGGTCTCAACAATTCAAGCTGGTGTTGTGCGAAATAGCCGATCTGCGTGTCTTTGCTGATGACGCGATCGCCGCTGAGCATTGTTTCGCCTGTTGACAGCGCTTTGACGAGTGTTGACTTGCCGGCGCCGTTTACACCGAGTAGTCCGAGGCGGTCGCCGGCGGAAAGATTCAAATTGATATTGTCGAGCACGACCGAGCGGCCATAGCCGACCGATGCATCAGTGAGGCCCAGCAGGTGCTGCGGCTGTTTCTTCGGTTCGATGAAATGAAACCGGAACGGCGAGTCGACGTGTGCCGGCGCGATCTGCTCCATGCGTTCCAGCATCTTCAAACGGCTTTGCGCCTGACGTGCTTTTGAAGCTTTGTAACGAAACCGGTCGACATAGCTCTGGATGTGTTTGATTTCTTTTTGCTGCCGGGCGTACATCGACTGCTGCTGAGCGAGCTGTTCAGCGCGTAGCGATTCAAATTGAGAATAGTTGCCCGTATACAGCTGCATCCGCTGGTGCTCAATGTGTGCGATTCGTGTGCAGATCTGGTCCAGGAAATCTCGGTCGTGTGAAATGACCAGCAGTATTCCCTCGTAGCGTTTGAGCCAGCGTTCCAGCCACAGGATTGCCGGTAGATCGAGGTGATTCGTTGGTTCATCGAGTAGCAGGATGTCAGACCGGCACATCAGTGCCCGGGCCAGGTTCAGCCGCATGCGCCAGCCGCCGGAAAATTCGCGAACCGGCTTCTGATAGTCGTCCGCCGCAAACCCGAGGCCGTGGAGCAGCCGCGCCGCGCGGGATTCGGCGGAGAAGCCATCGATGGTTTCCATACGCTCATACAATAAGTGCAGGTCCGGTTTCGCGGTATCGGCCTCGCCGGCTGCAATCGCGGCCTGCACCTCGCGGAGCTCGGGATCACCGTCCATGACGTAGTCGATCGCGGCGCCGGCGCCCTGCGGACTATCCTGTGCAACATGGGCGATAACGTCGTTGATATTGAGGGATAGCTCGCCGTCGTCGGGTTCGAGTTCACCCAAGAGCATGGCAAACAGCGAGGACTTGCCACAGCCGTTGGCGCCAATCACGCCGATGCGCTGCCCGGCGTGAGCCTGGAGCGTTGCGTTTTCGAACAGGACGGTTTGTCCTCGCCGTAACGCGATGTTGGTCAGGTTAAGCATACCGGCCGCGATTATAGAAGAAATCGTAGGGCAAGAACCGCGTTATACTCGCGGCGGTAATAGTCTTCAGACAGAGAAACTCAGTGATTACGACGTTGAATGAAATCGAGGCCCGTGTGATTGGCAGCCTCATTGAAAAATCAATTGTTACGCCGGAACTGTATCCGATGACCTTGAACGCCTTGACGAATGCCTGCAATCAGAAGTCGGCCCGCGAACCGGTGATGTCGCTGACGCAGGGGGAAGTGCAGCATACGATCCGTGCGCTTGAAGCCAAGCACCTGGTGCGCGTGGAAGAAAACTTCAAGAGCCGTGCGGAGAAGTACTCACAACGTTTTTGCGGTACTCGCTACAGCGACCTGCAGTTTGATGCGGCCCAGACTGCCCTGGTCTGCCTGTTGCTGTTGCGTGGCGCTCAGACGCCAGGCGAACTTCGGGCCCGCAGCGGGCGATTGCACGGTTTTGCGGACAATACCGACGTTGTTGCTGCACTTGAGAGCTTGATCGGGCATGACGCTGGTCCGCTGGTTACGAAATTGCCGCGAACGCCCGGCAGAAAGGACTCGGAATACATGCATTTGTTCTCTGGCCCGATCGATATGGACGCCTACGCCGTTCAAGAGCGTTCAGCCCGGCCAACCGGGTCATCCAGGGCCAGTAGCCTGGCCGACCTCGCAGAGCGTGTCGCTGCACTGGAGGCCGAAGTCGCGGATTTGAAGGCGCGATTAAGTTAAATTCATCAAATGTGTTGCCATTTGGAGACATCTGGACTCCGCGATTCGATTGCGCGAGAGTATATTCAGACGTGTAGGGCGGGGGCCTTAGAACTTAGAGCAACATGAAATGCAGGTAGATGGGTCAGGGCTGCGCGAATTCAGGACGTTCGTGCGTTATCAATCGCAGCAGGAAGCACTTGATTTTCTCGGCGAAGTTCTCACCGATGAGCGAGGTGTAGCGCTGCTGCATGGACCGCCTGCGTCGGGCAAATCAGTGATCGCGAACCAGTTTGTGCAACAAGTGCAGCCGCGCTTGTCAATTGCTGTTGTTAACGGTGCCCGATTGAACACGGATGAGATGTTAAGTCGTATTCTTGAGCAGTTCGGATACGACCTCGCTTTAAGTTCTGCCGATGAGATGATGAATATGCTCAGCGTGTTCGCGGTACAGCAAACACGTACGCACGAGCCCCCGGTCCTGATTCTCGAAAACATCAATGACATGTATCCCAGTGCATTGGGAGCCCTGTGCAAGTTGGCGACTGTGACTGCAGGAACTCGTTATGCAATACGAATTATCCTGGTCAGCAGCCGTGATATGTCGCGCATCATCGATGCACCGAGCATGGCGTCGGTTTCGCGGCGTGTGATAGGTAACTTCAAGTTGGGACCGATGACCGCCAAGGAGGCTATGCGTTATCTGTATACAAAGTTGAGGTCCGGAGGTGTCGATCGACCGGACGATGTCATGCCTGTTGATGTGTGTGAGAAAATTCATTCGATGTCGGGCGGCTGGCCCGGTGATATGGAAACGATGGCACTCTCCATAATTGAGCAGGCCAAATCGTATCCAATAAAGGTAGAGGATATTTTTGATCCGAATTCGCCGGCATCCGACGATGTACCGAAAATCATTATCACCAGCATGGGAAAGACGCTGCAGGAAGTGCCGCTGACCGAAAAAAGGGCATTGATAGGTCGCTCGGACCTGAGCGACATCGTGATTAAGGATCAATTCGTCAGCAACCAGCACGCGTTGCTGATTCGTGATCAGAATGCGGTCGTTCTCGTGGACCTGAAAAGCCGCAACGGAACCTACGTAAATTCACGTCGCGTACAAAGCAAGGTCTTGCTGCACAATGACATCATCTCACTCGGTGATCACCGCATGAAAATGATCTACGCGCCAGGCCATTCATCGATAGTCATAGACGATCCCGAACTCGCCGATACCGCCAAAATGCAAAACATCGCAGACGCCCGCAAGGCCCGCGAACGACGAATTCCAACCCTGGTACCACTCGTCAACAAGAAAAAACCCTAACCCACAATTACGGTGGCAGTCACCA
>DDIP01000033.1:0-2333 GCA_002338605.1 Proteobacteria bacterium UBA1847
TCGAAACGTCGCCCGCATGTCGGCGCTGCTCGCCGGGCTGCCGGTACAGGTCGCGGCCGCAACGGTAAACCGCCTTTGCGGATCGGGAATGAATGCGATTGGCAATGTGGCCGACAGCATCAAGGCGGGCACCATTCAGCTCGCGGTAGCCGGTGGCGTGGAATCCATGTCGCGGGCGCCGTTTGTGATGCCAAAACAGAATGACGCGTTTGGCCGCAACGTCGAGCTGTACGACACAACCCTGGGTTGGCGTTTCGTCAACAAGAAACTGGAAGCGCAGTACGGCGTCGATTCGATGGCAGAAACCGCGGAGAACGTGGCCGCCGACTTCGGCGTGTCGCGTGATGACCAGGACGCTATGGCATTGCGCAGTCAGATCCGTGCAGAGGCTGCGGCAAAGGCAGGTCGGTTTGACGATGAGATCGTCGCGGTTTCGGTTCCGCAGCGCCGCGGCGAACCCGTGCTGTTTGGCGCCGATGAGCACCCGCGCGCCGGCTCGACGATTGAGGGACTGCAGAAATTGCGTCCTATCGTCCATGAAAACGGCTCCATTACCGCGGGCAATGCATCGGGGATAAACGATGGCGCCTGCGCGATGTTGGTCGCATGCGAAAAAGCCGTGAACAAACAGGGACTGAAGCCGCTCGCGCGTATTCTCGGCTGGGCTGTGGCAGGCGTAGAACCTCGCATCATGGGCATCGGACCGGCGCCTGCAAGCCAGAAGGTGCTGTCCCTCTGCGGACTCCGTATTGATCAGATGGATGTCATCGAGCTGAATGAGGCGTTTGCCGCACAGGGCCTCGCGACATTGCGGCAGCTCGGTGTTCCTGACGATGCTCCGCATGTCAATCCCAATGGCGGTGCCATTGCGCTCGGCCATCCGCTTGGCATGTCAGGTGCACGCCTGGTGACGACCGCGGCTTACCAGTTGCGCCGCACGTCGGGGCGGTACGCGCTATGCACGATGTGCATCGGTGTCGGGCAGGGGATCGCGATGATTATCGAGCGTAGTGCGTGAAAAACGGACCACCGAGCTACGAAACGCAAGAGCTGCGGGAATTCGGCGAGGTACTGCAAGGGCGTCGCACGATCGAGTTGTTTCTGCAGACACCGGTCCCGAAAGCACTGGTTGCCGAAGCCATCGAGATGGCGACCTGGGCACCCAATCACCATGTGACCGAACCCTGGCACTTCTACCTGCTGGGCAAGCAGTCGATCGAGCAATGTCTCGATTTGTGCCGCGAAATCGTCACCGCGCGGAAAAACGCGAAAGCCGGCGAATTCAAGCGCGAACGCTGGAGCGAAAAGCCCGGCTGGCTGGTGGTCACCTGCAGGAAATCCGCGGATGAATTATTGCAGCAGGAGGACTATGCCGCGTGTTGTGCTGCCGTGCAGAATTTCATGCTGTACCTGTGGAAAGCTGGCGTCGGCTGCAAGTGGACGACCGGTGCCATAACCCGTGATCCGCGTTTCCAGGATATCGTCGGCTTTGACAGCGAACAGGCGTTTGTTGTCGGCCTGATCTGGTTTGGTTATCCGAAGCTTACGCCGACCCAATCGCGAAACGCATTGACCGACGTCCTTACCGAAATCCCCTAGTTCCGGGTCATCGCCGCTTTATGGCGTGCGTGAAGTCCGGGTGCCAGCAGAGGGTGCATCAGAAATATCCCCGTGGTAATCGTGCCCGTGGCAGCCATGATGATCACCGCATTTCGGACCGATCCGTCGTAGATCAACGCGCCGAGTATCGCGCCGCCGGCGCCGACAAGGTTTTGTGCCGTGCCAAGAATGGAGGACGCGACTCCGGCGATCTTCGGCAGCGGATCGAGCGCCAGAACCGTCGAGTTCGACATCAGGATTGCGACCGTGAACATGTACAGGCAAACACAGGACCAGACCCACCAGAACGGGGCATGATCGAGCCAGGCAATCACCAGAAGTTGTGCGCTTGCCGTAAAGATCAGTGCGACGCCCAGCTTGACGAGCTGCAACACGTCGAAGCGCAGGACCAACCAGCGATTGAATGATGAACCGGCAAGAATTGACAGCCCGGCACAGGCAAAAATGAAGCCGTATTGCTTGATTGAGAAGCCGTAAATTTCGACGGTGAGGGCCGCCGAAACGGCGATGATCGACAGGTAGCCTGCGGGTGACAGGACCAGTAACAGCAACGCAAACACGCTTTGGCGATGTGAAAAGTACTCCCGAAAACTCCCGTGCAATTGTCGCAGCGGGTGCTCTGTTGCATTGGGCGTATGCGTCTCGACGAGATTGCCGCGTATGCCGCCGAGTAACACAAGGCCGCATATGACGATCGCTATGAACGGCGCCCG
>DDIP01000033.1:2457-6283 GCA_002338605.1 Proteobacteria bacterium UBA1847
CCACCCGGCGACGAGCAGCGCGCCAACGGTCGGCGCAATGACCGGCACCGCCGTGAAGATCATGGTTATAAGAGACATCAGGCGTGCAGCGTCCCGGCCGCTTGCGATGTCACGGACGATGGCGCGGGAAACAACGATTGCGGAGGCGGCACCGAAACCCTGGGCGAATCGGGCGGCGAGCATGAGCTCGATATTGTTCGCGGCGGCAGCAACAATGCCGCTCGCCAGGAAGATTCCCATACCGACGTAAATGGCGGGCAGTCGCCCGAAGCGATCGGCAGCGAGGCCGGCGGGAATCTGGCCAATTGCCATGCCGAACATAAAGACACCGACAATCTGCTGTCCGCGCGACAGGCTTGTGGACAGCGCGTCGACCATTGCCGGAATCGCGGGCAAACTGATGTCCACAGTCAACGCCGCAACGGCCGTCAGGAGGCCGAGCGTAATAATAAATCGTCGGGGTTGGGCCAGATGTACGTTCAAGAATGCGTAGTGTGCCCGCTTGTTATACGTTGCGCCAATTGCGGTGTGCCAACCCAGTAGGCGAGTTCGCGTGGATGATCGATGGCCCAGACGGCGATATCGGCGCGCTTGCCGACCTCAAGCGTGCCACGGTCGTCCAGCACACCCAGCGCACGAGCCCCCTCCCGCGTGGCTCCGGCGAGGCATTCACAGGGAGTGAGTTTGAAAAGGTGTGCGGCCAGCATCATTGCCGTTCTGATCGAGCAAATCGGCGAGGTGCCCGGATTGCAGTCCGTCGCAACGGCCATAGGGACACCCTTGTCTCGCAATTCAGATATTGGCGGCAGCCGGGTTTCCGACAAGGTCAAAAATGCGCCGGGCAACAGCACGGCGACCGATGACGACGCGGCCAAGGCATCGACACCGACACGCGATGTGTATTCGAGATGATCGGCGGAAAGCGCATTGTATTTTGCCGCCAGGGCGGCACCGCCGCTGTCGCTGAGTTGATCCGCATGCAGCTTCACCGGCAGCCCGAGTTCCGTGGCCTTCCTGAACAGTGTTTCAACTTGTGACGAACTGAAAGCGATGGACTCGCAATAGGCATCCACGGCATCGGCGAGACCACCGGTCGCAACTCGCGGCAGGATTTCATCGCAGACAAATGCGATGTAGCCATCGGCATCGTTCTCGTATTCAGGAGGCACAGTGTGGGCGGCCAGCAGCGTCGTGAGTACATCGACGGACGATTCTCTGCCAAGGCGCCGAGCGACTTCGAGCATGCGAATTTCGGTGTCCATATCGAGACCGTATCCCGACTTGATCTCGACCGTCGCCAAGCCCTCGCTGGCCAGTGCCTCGACGCGCGGCAGGGCTGCTGCAAAGAGCTCGTCGGCACTTGCAGAACGAGTTGCACGAACAGTCGACATGATGCCGCCGCCGGCCCGCGCGATGTCCTCGTAGCTGGCGCCACCAAGGCGCTGCTCAAATTCTGCCGCGCGATCGCCACCAAAAACGAGGTGCGTGTGGCAATCGACCAGCGCGGGCGTAAGCCAGCAGCCGTCAAGCGAGCGACGTTCCGAGGCGTCGTTACCCGGCAGCTCGGACTGCTTGCCAAGCCAGGCAATGCGTCCGTCCCGTATCGCGATCGCGCCCTTACCCTCGATCACGCCGTAGTCCGGCAAATCGGGACTCATTGTCGCAATACGGGTATCGGTCAGCAGCAGGTCCCAGTCGGGCATAAAAATTCCAGCGGTAACGGTTGCACGCGACGTTATCATGGTCTAGCCTGTATATACAACTTGACGGGACCGGTATGACAACAGTATTTGCGAAAAAAGTGCTCCTGGCGTCGGGCTGGGAGGATGATGTACGTCTTAGCGTCCGTGACGGGCGAATCGCGGCAATTGAGACCGCCGCCGACGCCAGTGCTGAAGACATTGAGGTCGGTTTTGTTATTCCGGGCCTGTGCAATGCTCACAGCCATGCGTTCCAGCGGGCGTTGGCGGGGCACACCGAGCAACGATCACCGGCCGGACGCGACAACTTCTGGACCTGGCGCGAGCGCATGTACGCGCTGGCGGGTTCGGTCGATGCCGATGCGCTGACGGCAATCGCCCGGCAGGTGTATTCTGAAATGCTCACGAGCGGCTACACGACCGTCGCAGAATTCCATTACCTGCACCGCGACCCCCTCAATCCAGACGACGTCGACACTATGTTTGCGGCGATTTCAAAGGCAGCCAGCGAGAGCGGTATTCGGCTGACGTATGTACCGGTTCACTACGAACGGGCTGGATTTGACAAGCCGCTGCCTGACAAGCACCAGCGAAGTTTTGCGCAGACCATCGATGAGTTTCTTGCCCATCACGCTCGTGCACTTGCCAGCGCCGGGCCGACGACAAAGGTCGGCATCGGTGCGCACAGCCTGCGCGCGGTGAGTGCGGAATCGCTGCAGACAATCGCCCGGATCGCGGAGAGCGGCCCGACTCCAATGCACCTGCACATCGCCGAGCAGCAGGCGGAGGTCGACCAGTGCCTGGCAGCTTACGGGCGGCGCCCGGTCGAATGGTTGCTCGAAAACTTCGAACTGCGAGGCAACTGGTGCCTGGTGCACGCGACACATATCAACAGCGAAGAAATAGCGGCGCTGGCGGCGACAAATGCGGTGGTTGCGCTGTGCCCCAGCACCGAAGCCAACCTCGGTGACGGCCTGTTTCCGCTGCACGAATACCTAAAGCAGGACGGACGAATCGCGATCGGCTCGGACAGCCATGTGTCGATCAATCCGTTCGAGGAATTGCGCTGGCTGGAGTACGGGCAGCGTTTGGTGACGCAGACACGCAACGTCGCCTCACTGCGCGACAGTCATGTTGGCAGTGAATTGTTCCTGCGAGCGCTGGACGGCGGTGCTGCAGCGTGTGGACAGGCAAATGGCAGAATCGAGGTCGGCGCAGCGGCAGATTTTGTCGTTCTCAGCGATGAGGACCCGATGTTTACCGGTCATGACGACGACACCCGCCTCGATGCGCTGGTGTTTTCCGGTTTTCCGCTGCCTGTCGAACGCGTGATGGTGAACGGTCGCTGGTGTGTTGTCGACGCCACCCACGTGCAGCGTGACACGGCACGCAAAGCCTATGCCGAGGCGGTCGCAAGAATAGGAGCGACCGCATGAGTGCCGCGAAACCACGCTACCAGGAACTCAAGGAATTCATCATTGAGAAAATCTCGAGCGGTGAGCTGCAGCCTGCCGATCGGGTGCCATCGGAAAACGAACTCGTCGAGACCAAACGCGTATCGCGAATGACGGCGAACCGTGCATTGCGCGAACTGAACGACGAGGGCTACGTGGAACGCGTTGCCGGACGTGGCACGTTTGTCTCGGATTACCGTTCGAGATCCGATCTTCTCGAAGTACAAAACATTGCGGATGAGATTGCGCAACGGGGCAACAGGCATTCGAGTCGCGTCATGCGTCACTCGAGGCAACACGCCCGCGGTGAAATAGCCAAGGCACTGCATGTTGAGCAGGGGACCGACGTGTTTCACCTGTTACTCGTGCACTTTGAAAACGACGTACCCATCCAGGTCGAAGACCGCCACATACTGAGCAGTTTCGCACCGGATTGCCTGGAACGAAATTTCGATGAAATCACGCCTAGCGCCTACCTGACCCGCATCGCGCCGTTGCAGGAAGCTGAGCAGGCTGTTCGTGCGGGCATTCCAAACGAAGCCGTGCGCAACTATCTCGACATGGAAAAAGGCGAAGCCTGCCTGATCGTTATCCGCCGTACCTGGACCAAAGGCCGGCCGGTTACCTTTTCACGGCTGCACCATCCGGGCAGTCGCTATGAACTTACGGGTC
>DDIP01000282.1 GCA_002338605.1 Proteobacteria bacterium UBA1847
TCACTATTTCTTGTTGCCATTTCAAATTATCTCCAGCTGGTTGGGCGCCGGCAGGCGCCAGTATTTTTGTCACGATTCATCCAAGGCCGTGGCGATTGGCTTGCTCATTCGTTAGTTCGTGGCATGACCGACAAATCCATGTATCCGGTGCTGCTATTAAGTGTGACGAGTGTCCAGCATCGTCGGCCGTGGGGCTTTTGTGTGGGGTTGTTGTCAGCGCTAAAGCCAAGGTCGAGCGCCTCGCACAGCCTGGTCACCAGCGTTTCAGCCTTGACGGCTTTCTGCGTCCAGGGGACTGCGATGACGTCCAGGTCACGCTTCATGGATCCGTGAATTGCAAGCGCATATCCGGATGCACGACCGATGATCTGAATGTCGTGGATGCGATGCGAGTAGAGTGCTGGCATCAGGCTGGATGTAGGTTTGCTATTCATTGAGGCCTCGTTGTTGTAGGCCAGTGCCGCAAGACGAACACCTTCCGTTAATTTCAGTTGGATGGTGACAATGCCCGGCGAGCATCAATACACTTCCGCAGCCCCCATCGTGGCCCTTCGGCTTGGTGCAGTGCATCGTTCCAAAGTCCGGATCGTCACCGACATCTTTATGGCACGCTTCGGGCCGGCTCATTGATCGTCCCGCTGTCGTCGTGCGTCTAGGGCCGCGAGGGCACAGTTGCAATCAGCACCCTTGTGAACCAGGCAGCGATCATCGTGCAGTGTCGTTGGTCTTTGATCGGCTGGGGTAAATCCATTGGCCTCTGCAATATCCTCGGCCATCGTGAAGCACTGTCTTGAGTCAACACGCTCTGAGTCAGACAGTTCGGCCAGGTGGTCGTGTGTTTGCTCGTACAGCGATTTCTGTATGCCTGAGGTCAAATTTTGCAAGGCAGACAGAATCTCGCTACAGCGGTTGTCCAGCTCGTCGCTCTTATCGGTAAGCTGCTCGGACAGAATCCTGATTCGCCCCTCAAGCTGGTTGATGGTTTCATCGCGGCAAGAAATACCGTCACAATCTTCAGTTAGCAGAACTGACTTGTCGAACTCGCGAGTCTTTGGGTCAACCGGCCACATTTCCAGCCGTTCCATCAGCCGCTCGATTTCGTCGGCGGCTTCCTCGGTCTCGCTGGTACATTGGCTGAACCAACCATGGTCGAGGCCATCGCGAACGCCCTTTTCCGGATGTTCCTTGGTATGCTTGCGAAGCCTCTCAACTATGCTAGCCATCGTTATTCTCCGTCTGCCTGTTTATCTCATGTCCCAGGGCGGCCGCGTGCTGTACAGCCACCCCAGTTGTCGGATATTTGAAAAGACCGTTCAGCACATTTTTCATTTACGAACTCTCCGACCAATGCCCGGCAGGCTGCTTCTCAGCCTGCAGAATATCCGAGCGCTCATTTGCGGGCTCCGACCGGCGACCGACGCAACCGCCTCTCGGGGTGCTCGGAAATCCCCTCGTGCAGTAGTTGTAAGTGCATCCAGCCATCATCACCCTCTCTGGTGGTATTCATTTTTTCTTCGTGTCCGGTGCCATAAGCCTTGCCGGACCGTCGATAAACTCGCCGTTGCCATAACCGGTTAGTTCGATGTATTTCAGGTCAACGCTGGCGGTCGATATGATCTCCTTGGCCACCTCTTTGATAGCCTTCGCACGTTCGATGTCCATCGGATTATCCTTGTCGCGTAGATCCTCCAGCGTGTCGAACAGGTGCCCCCGCAGAGTTGAAATCGTCCGTTCGTTTTCTTTTTGCGCTTCGCTTTTCGCCATGTCGTCCTTCCTGTTTGTTGATTTCCCGTTGCAGCCGACCGGCCTGCATTACGACATCCACAACTTCTTTCGGATATCGGTGGATTGAGTTGCGCAGCATGTTCTGCGACTTCGGTATGCAAGTGAGTCGATCAAGCGTGACCGCTTCGATCGGCTCAGGGTTGTTCTTGTCCCAGCCTTCGACACGCACAACGTGGCCGGGCGGAATCGGTCCGTTGGCCATCATCCAGATGTAGCGAGGCAACGACATCCATTGAGGTCCGCCGCGGCAAGACATGCACATCTTCCGCTTCCACATCTTTTGCTTCGTCTCGATGGCACACTGTCCGACTTGCATTTCCGGGTTGGATTTGTGCCCCGGCTTGAATTGCGTCTCACGCATTCGTCCCTTGTGCCAGCCAGGTCGGCGCAAACCCTTGTTGGGAGGCTCCTGTCCAGGCTTGAATTGGTTCCGGCGGCCACCGTCTTTGAATCGACCGAGCTGCTCCTCCATGTAGGCCTCCGTTTTTCTGAGGCCCAGCTTTGCTGCCATCGCGTTCGTCGCGGTGTATGACCGGCCGATGTCTGCAGCGATGTCCAACGTTCGCTCGTGTGGGTAGCGGGCGCGAAGCGCTGCAAGCTGTTCTTCGGTCCACCTGGTCATTGGTCTGTCCCGGCGCCGGATTCGACCCGCTCAAACTCGACCACCCAGACCCATGGGTTCGAGTCCCATGGCGCGCGCTTCGCGCTGATTGAATTCCAGAGGTCAGAGAACCAGGTCTTTGGGTCCGGGCCATCTTGCATGTTTGGAAATGGGCAACCCTCGCTCATACAGTCGCCGCGCGAAATCTCCTGCAGCCGCTCTACTCGAACCGATTTCACTTCGAGAACTAAGCGACAAAACTTTCTTGGCATGTGAATAGAAGGCTTCCACGGAACGCGGTCGGTCGGCTCACCTTCTTCATACCAAATATCTAAATCACCGTCGGCTCGATACCAGGTTTGTTCCTTATCAGTGAGCATTCCCCGTTCATCGAACTGAAAACCTCGGACAAACGTTTCGCGGACCCACAAGCGGTCGCCGGGAAACCCGTAGGGGCATTTGTCGATATGGTTGCCGCTCGGAGTCCAATAGTTCACGCCTGGGTCTGCGTATCCTGTTTCTGGCCGGCCGCTGGGCGTGGCCCAATACCGAGGCGCAACGATCAAGTCATCTGGGAGTTGTATGACTCTGCGTGTCTGCGTTTTACGGCCATCCAGAATGGCTCGCACCATGGGGCCGCTGAATAGAATTGGTCGCTCAGTCATTGCCAAGCCCTGTCTGGCCGATGGCGAACATTTCCTCGGTACCGTTGCATCGGTTGTTCATATATCTCGTCTCCGCATGGTGTCTCGCGTCGTAAGTAAGATGGCACCGTTGACACCAGTGCTTGAGATTGTCGAGATCACAGTTTTCTGGAGTGTGATCCAGGTGCCCGGTTGTGAGCACGACCTTTGAACCTGTGACGGGATGAGGTTCACCGTTTCTGGCACGGCAGTCCGGATATGCGGGCGAACCTTCACAACAATTGCCGGATCGCTCTCGGACCTGCTCAACAACGTCTTTCCAGTCATCGGGATACCGTTCCTTGTTTTCGGGGCTAATTGGCAATCTGCTTTCTCACCAGGCTACTACCGCAAAAAGAACCAGCATCAACGCAGCGGTGACGAAGCCCCACGCAAAGCCCTTGAAGAATTCCACTTCGCTAGCTTCAATTCTTATCTGCACGCTGACCTCCTGAACCGGGCGCGTAGTAGTCGTATACCTTCAACTCGCTTTCGTCCCCGGTGATTTCGCGCCCCTCTTTCTTGGCAACCGCAAGTAGCGCTTGTTTGGCGTTCTTGCAATAGGCCGCTGATGGCCGGCGGTCATCGCACTGGCCCGGACGATAAGTCGCCCAAATCGCTCGGCGGCCTTGCAGCGGGACCATGTACCAGTGTGGTTTGCACATAAACATCAGTGGCGGGACTCGCTTGTTGCATCCGATTGCGTGGCACGTATGGCTCATATCAGCAGCTCGATAATAGTTAGGCCGCCTTTTATGCAGCCGACCCATAGCATGAGCCAGACGGCGTACGGCGATGGTCCGTCACCCGTTATTGCTATCAGGCCAAATCCCCAGCGCACTGTTCTCTTGGTCACGTTTCCTTGCTCCTGCGTACCAATCGTCTTGCCGGTAATAGCTTTGACGTTCGACTTTCCAAGCAACCGTTCATGTTCAATTCGAATGTCGAAGCCGGCAGTGTTCAGACTTTCGTACACGAGCCGCCCTAACTCTTGCCGCAAGTCCAGCGGCATATCTCGGTATTTGGTGCAATGCATCAAACTTAGCCGATCGCGATGGCCGGGCGGCGGAATCACGTTTAGAAGCTTGCAGATCTCATCGAATCGGCAGATTGAAAAATGCGATGTTGGGTCCAGCAGGCTCTTGAGTGCGTGACGAACAAATGGATCTACGATTTCTTCACTCATGATTAATACTCTTAGCCGGAATTCTTGGTGGAAGTTGGCGCGGGCAACAACGGCAAACAGGCGCCGCGAACCTAAAGAAATAGCCAACAGCGTCTTCCTCGATTTTCTTGCTATCAGGCTTGAGCCCAAGTTCAACCCTTGCGGCCCAATCGTGATTACCGAAAGCACAAGCCAATCTAGTCCGCCATGTGGAGGTTCTGGTTGTTTGCTCCGCCATTTCATCAGGTATCGTTCGCATTATTCGCAACATGCTTACGGCGCCGGCCGCCAGACATAGTCGCTCTCTATAACTGCGGGTTCGTTCTGCTTACATGGACAGACAAAGCCACTGAACTTCTCCGCTACGGGCTTCCAAAAGTTACGAGCCTTGCCGCCTGGTACGTGGTTGTCTTCGTCGGCGCCTTCCATATCGAACAGCTTGAGTATTTGCGGTATTTCATCCGCCGGCAGCCGTTCTCCGAACTTGGTCACGCTGATATGAAATTCAGGGCCAACGCTTTCCCGGTGATCGTCTTCAGCAACTTCCACTGCAGTGATGACGACGTGCCCGTATTTGCTGAGGTATTTCTCCGCCGGGTATCCAAGCACCCGACCCCGATCGTATAGTCGCCAGTCTTTGCGGTGTGGCGGCGGGCGCTTCGGACTGATGATTACTTCATCGCTCATTGCGGCTGTCCTTTCTCCACGCGATCCAGACGTTCAATCTCTGCGACCAACAAGGCAGCAGCGCGAATCAAATAGCGTCTGGTACCCTTCGG
>DDIP01000058.1 GCA_002338605.1 Proteobacteria bacterium UBA1847
GCCGCAGCCCTGCCGCCGCCTGTCGAACCGGAGCCGGCAGCAGCGCCGGTCGAAGACGCCGAGCCGGAAGTCGTCTATGTCACGAATGATTTCTGGAGGCTTGTCAGTCAGCTGATAGGCGGTGTGTGGCTGCTGACCTTGCTGGCGTGGTGGTGGTCGTCGCGGGAACGTACAGAGGAGCGCAGGGAGCCGGAGCCACCGCCCGTCTACAAGCAACAGGCGAAACTCATCAAAGCGGCAAGAAAGGCGGCGGCGGCAAATGACAAAGCCGGGGTCCGTGCGGCGCTCATCGGCTGGGCGCGGCTGCAGTGGCCCGACAACGCACCACGTAGCATTGGCGAAATCGCTGCGCGCGTCGATACACCATTGAATGAGCAATTGCGGACCTTGTCTGCCACCAGCTACGGACAGGGCGAAGGCGATTGGAACGGCGACGAACTCGGCAAGGCGCTACGCTCAATCAGGATTCTGGACGAAACGGATGCCCTGGACTTCGATAGCCCGCTGCCGCCACTGATGCCACCCGGCACCTGAACCCACGCCAAGCAAAGACAAGTTAAGGTGGCAGTCACCGTAACTCTAACTAATTGAGAGATAGGGTGACTGCCACCTTAATTTCAATTTGAGTTACGGTGACTGCCACCTTAATTCACCTTAATTTCCGGTTTCGTTGTTGGGTGTCCAGGGCAGTATGTATCGCCTGTCGACAACGCCGAAGTGCAATGACATGAGGGAAACCAGAAGTAATGGGAACCACAGATTTACAACTCGAGATGGCAAGGCATCCGGAAAACCGTAGACGATAAGTATCGACGCCACCAGCACCCAGAAGAACCACCGGAACTTCACAAAGTACAGAAGGGCAATCCCGATGCGGATTGAGTGCGTCGCAATTGCAGTCGCAGCGGTGACACCGAACTTCGATGACCAGCCGTAATCCATGAACTCCATGATCTTGATCATTCCGAAAATATTGGACAAATTGGCGGCGATGAACAGCCCGACAAGAATTCCACCCACTTGTTTCGGCCATAAAGCGCGCTTCAACTGTTTCAGTTCGCTCTTGGGTGGCTCGTATGGGTTCACTGGCTGTCCGGTCCGAGAGCGCTAATTAAAAGCTCGTCAACCAGTTTCCACTCGCGACAAGACCTTTCGTTGTCGGCGTCGGCGACCGCGGGCAGGTTCTCAAGCGGAGACAAATACTCCTCAGGAAACGCATGAAACCTTGCTCCTCGGACAACATACTCCTTGTACCAGTCAGCCGGCTGCAAGGAGTCATCGATCGAGCGACTGATTGCGATGTACGTCGAGCAGGTACCGAAATTGTTCACCTGAATGTCCTGACGTTCGTAGCCGGGGCCTTCGATCTGATCCAACTGCATTCGTTCTGATGTCGCTATGTCGAAAATAGCGAGGTATACACCAGGTCCACCAGCAACAATATTGCACTTCCCGGTACCATCAACGTCACTCAGCTTGTGAAACCTGAGGCGAAAGCCGGGCAGGAATCCCGTCCCAATCAATGCTGCCGACGGCACGCGTTTTCGCAGCCGCTTGGGATGTAGATTTGAGCCATAAGCCGCGTATCGATACGAACTCATGCATTTCCTGTGCGAATGACCAAGCAGACCATGTTCACCAGTGCCCCACGCTTTGCATCGACGCCCACGGCTCCTTCGGCGCCAACGGCTCACCTTTCTGCAGCAACTCGATTGAAATATTGTCCGGTGAGCGGACAAACGCCATATGTCCGTCCCTGGGCGGGCGGTTGATCGTTACGCCAGCGTCCTTGAGCTTTTGGCACAGTGCGTAGATATCCTCCACCTGGTAGGCGAGATGGCCGAAGTTGCGTCCTTCGCCGTATTCTTCCGGGTCCCAGTTATAGGTCAATTCAACTTGTGCGTCTTCATCGCCCGGGGCCGCCAGGAACACCAGCGTGAATCGACCCGCTTCGCTGTCCTTGCGACGCAACTCCTCAAGGCCCAGCAGCTTGCAGTAAAAGTTCAGTGACGCGTCAAGGTCGCTGACGCGCACCATCGTATGCAGGTACTTCATGATCTGACTCCGCGTTGGACTCGCATCGGGTTTGAATTCACAATGGTCGTTGAAACCGACGGCGACAGCAACCGTGAACGAAATCCGCACCATTACGCTCGATCTTGACGACACGCTCTGGGAAATCCATCCGGTCATAAAGCGTGCCGAGCAGGCGCTTTATGATTGGCTCGGCGAAAACTATCCGCGAATCACCGAGCTTTACCAGCCTGGCGACTTGCGTGACGTCCGATCGCAGGTCGGCGTCGAGTTTGCCGACCGCGCGCACGACCTGACATTCATGCGCCGCACGGTACTGAGCCGCGTTGGTTCTGCCGCTGGGTACGATAATCGTTTTATCGATGATGCTTTCGAAGTGTTCGACGCCGTGAGAAACGATGTCGAGCTGTTCCCCGAAGTCATACCGACACTGGAAGCACTACGAGACCGCTACAAACTGGTCGCCGTTACGAACGGCAACGCCAATCTCGGTACCATTGGCATCGCTCATCTTTTTCACGATATCGTGACCGCTGCCAAGGCGGGCGCGGCAAAACCGGCTCGCCAGGTATTTGAGCTGGCCGTCAAAGTTGGCGGCGCAAGCCG
>DDIP01000345.1 GCA_002338605.1 Proteobacteria bacterium UBA1847
GGCCTGCCGC
This sequence comes from Proteobacteria bacterium UBA1847, assembly GCA_002338605.1. Taxonomy (GTDB): domain Bacteria; phylum Pseudomonadota; class Gammaproteobacteria; order Steroidobacterales; family Woeseiaceae; genus UBA1847. Next base: position 11 of record DDIP01000345.1, read on the forward strand.
TGACGCAGACGACGTTGCAGGTGACAGTCACGTTGCCGCCTGGCGCCGTTCCAAACGTCGGAGATCTCAGTCTGAGAAACGTGATTGGGGAGACGGCGGTCCCGGCCGATGGTGCTGTCAGCCTGGAGACGTTTGCAGAAGGGCCGCTCTATGCGCAGGCAGTCGATGCAAACGGAGAGGTCGTTCTCATGAGCTTCGTCGAGTCCGATGCAAACACAATCGACGTTGACAGTACGGCCACGGCAATCCTGTTCTTCGCGAGTGGTGCTTTCGCACTCCCAATAGAGTCGACCGAGTCCGCTCTCGAGGTTCTTGCCGGACGGACTGAAACGGCGGAATTGTCATCGCTGCTTGCGGCGCGTTTCGCGGCGGGAGATGCGACGTTGATGGCGGCGGCGGCAGTGCTTGCCCCGGATATCGACAGGATTGCCAGAAGCCTGTTCGAAGACCCGGCACAGGCGCTCGTGTCGAGAGAGGTCGGACAGAAGGTCACTATCGCACCGGGTCCGACAGACGCACAGAGCGGTATTGTCATTAGCAGTGAGATTGACCAGCAGATTACACTGACCAATAACTTCCGTCGTCGAACGACGGCGTTCTACCGCAGTCGTGGGTATGTGCCGCAGAATAGCAACGTATTTACGGCAACCGACGGCCCGTGGATGCAGGAGCGCATGGCGCCGAGGTCGGGGTTCACATCTGTTTTCGATGCTGTGATCGACCTATTGCGGTTTCGCTCACCTTTCGCGCCGTCAGTCACGAATCTCGATGTGCCGATAACGCCTGAGAGCGCGACGGCGACCAGTTACGACATCATCGTCATCGGTCCAGGATTCACGTTCGGTGAGGCATTCGCAGAGTTAACTGAAGAACAGCTCGCCGAGCTTCAGACGCTGTTTGCACGTACCTTGCTATTCGACTTCGCATTGCCATTGATCGCGAACGTCGCACTACCGGTTGGGTCGGATGCTCTGCGTCGTGTTGTAGAAGATGATCAGATTGTGGAGGCGCTCACCGGGGCAGTAGCAATTTTGTCGTCTGAGGCGGCCGGTTTGGACCTTCGCGAGCGAATTCTGGCGGGCGAACTGGCAGGCTTAGGTCGGGACGCCGTCGTAATCGTCATTGAAAACAGCGAGCTCAAGAACCTTCTCTACGAAGCTTTGGCGGAAACCCTCGTTGAAGTGGGCGAGGGTGCAATTGCCGTGCCAGCCGAAGCGCTGACATCGTGGCTCATGGTCGCGGAAGCGGCCGGCACCGGTATCGACAGCGTAGTGCAGATGTCCGCCTGGGCGCGCTCCAATATGGCGGGCAAGTGGAGAGTTGACGTCGACCGACCGAACGTGTCGCTCGACCCGGAGTTCTCCCAACTCATTCTCGCAACGGATCCGGCGCCGACGGTTGACCTGACCGTGACCGTAGAGGAACCGCCTCCGGAGGGGCAGCAGTATGCCTATACCTGGATTGTCGAGGGCGGAACAGGCCATCTCAGTACGGACATGGAAACGACGACCGATACCGATCTCATTGCTGCCGGCACGGTTCCCAATGCGCTGTTCACGGCGGATGCAGGTGTCGAGGGCGTGGATGATGTCCTCGTTGAGGTAACGTACGGGAGCGGCGCGGAAACGGTATTGGTTGGCAGGGCGCAGGCTACCGTCGAAGTTGTCGAATTCGCACCGCGATTGCAGCCGGACAACCCGTCGGTACGTCCGGGTGAAGAAACCAATGCGATGCGCGTGACGTTCCCGGGTCCGGCGGAGGACTGGCCGACACCGCTCTACTATCGCTGGTCCTCTGACGAGGAGCACGGATTCATGATGGACGTGCCGAATGGTGCGGCGACGCTTTCAGACTCGACACGCTACGCGGCAAACGAGTCAGTCGAAGCCCCGCAGATCGAAGCAATCTACGTAGATGTGTTCACAGTCGATTCCGCGCGCATCGGGCGCGCAACGGCCGAGGTGACCATTGAGGAACAGCCAAGCAGTACGCTGGGCAGCCTTGTCGTGCACACGGCAATCTATGAGCAGGCAGGCTCCACGCTCTATGCGGTGTGTGCCATCGTGCAAGTGACGGCCGTTCCCGACGCTGTCACCTACAACCTGCGTGCGACGGACGGATTCGATCCTGATTTCTACGGATCGGAAATCAACATCAACGGTCCGCTCGATACCTCCAATGCCGGTTGCCGCATCGACGAGGGCGAGTATCCAGACGGTTTCTTCTCACTGTCAGGCGCATTCGGTGGTGGTGCCGATGGCGCGGCAGGGGCAGAGGCGTGGATGCATAGTCGTTTTGATGACTTCACCTGGACCGTCGAGGTCGGTTACTAAATGACTTGCAGTGTCGGTTTACCGATTCGATTCGTCGTGAGACGATGGTCTGATGACCAGTCACGGCAAATCGAATGGCCCTGTTACGCAGGTACTCGAACGCTGGCACCTCGCAACCGACGAGGAAAAGAACAGCGTTATAGAAGCTCTGTATGTCCACCTGAAGCAAAAAGCTGTGGCAGTTCGAGCCGGGCAGACAGGCGCACGAGTCGTCGAACCCACATTGCTGGTCAACGAGGTTTACCTGAAGCTGGTCGGCGCCGACCGCATGAAGTGGGAAGGTCGGGACCACTTCCTCAATGTCGCCGCCAAACTGATGCGTCAGGTTGTCATCGACATTGCGCGTTACGAAAACGCCAGGAAACGCGAGCGCGGTGCGGAAACTCGACTGAAGACCAACCTCAGCGCCGAATACCAGACGATGTCTTCGCTTCTGCATATCGATGCGTTGCTGGGCGAGCTCGCGACGATCGATGCGACCTACGTGGAAATCGTCGAGGCGCGCGTCTTTGCCGGTATGACAATTGCGGAGGCGGCGGCCGCATTGTCGGTGTCGCCGGCAACCCTGAAGCGCAAATGGAAGGCCGCGCAGATCTGGTTGTACGAGAAGCTCAATAGCTAGATGATCGATGTAGTCTTCGAGAAGAAGGTCCTCGATCTCATGGAGACCGTGCTGGGCGTGCCGGTCAACGATCGAGAACAGTGGCTGGCGGAACATGCCGAGTCAGTACTGCTTGCCGAGCGGGTGTCGATATTGCTTTCGCTGGAAGAAGAGGCCGAAGCAGCGTTTCCCGACACCGGTTTGCTGCAATTCCTGCCTGAACAATCGCCAGCTGATGGCACGGTCGTTGGACGCTATCGACTCCTCAAAACGATCGGTGAAGGTGGCATGGCGACAGTGCATCTGGCCGAGAGGGAGGACGGGGCATTCGATCACCAGGTTGCGGTCAAGATTCTTCGTTCGACAATGCTGGAGAAACGGAGTCTGGATCTCTTCCATCACGAACGCCAGGTGTTGGCCAGCCTGCAACATCCGGCTATTGCTCACCTCTACGACGGTGGCACCTGGAATGACAACCAGCCCTTCGTTGTCATGGAGTACGTCGATGGCCTTCCGGTCAACAAGTACGCGGAAACGGTCGATCTGCGGGCGATCGTCGATCTCCTTATCCAGGTGTGTGATGGTGTGCAAGCCGCCCACGACGCGCTGATTATCCATCGCGACATCAAGCCAGGAAATATTCTGGTTACGGCCGGTGGCCAGGCGAAGATTCTCGATTTCGGTATTGCGAAGTCGCTGTCGACTCACAAGCGAGACGTTACGTACTCGGCCGAAATGACGCCGCGCTACGCAAGTCCGGAGCAGCTGCGTGGCGAGCGCCTGACGACGCGGACCGACGTCTATTCGCTCGGCGTGCTGTTTTACGAGTTGTTTTCGGGCGAGGCGCCGTTCAAGGACAGGGACCTGACTCCTGTGCAGCTTGAAAAGCAATTGACCACGGCAACAGCGGATGCGCCGAGTGCAAGATGCATCGCGAATGGAAACGTCGCACGGGGGCAACGGCTCCGCGGCGACCTCGACGCCATTGTCTTGAAGGCAATCGATGAAGATCCGGCCATGAGGTACCGGAACGCTGGAGAACTGGGTGCCGACCTGGTGCGCTTTCGGGACGGATATCCCGTGGTCGCGACACCGAGAGCCCGTTCGTACCTGCTTCGGAAGTGGATACAACGCAACCGGTCGCCGTTCGCGTTGGGAACGTTCGCCGCGACGGCGCTGCTTGTCGGAACTGCGGTCAGCACCTGGCAGTATCAGCAGGCCAGTAGTGAGCGCGACAAGGCGAACCAGGTCAATTCGCTCCTGCAGGACATCATCCTGAGTCCCAGCAAGTGGGCAGGTTTGCAGGGTAGTGCGATAGCCATGCCGAGCGACGTCAAGGTTATCGATATGTGGCGGGCGGTCGAGGACTCGATTCTCGACCGAGACCTGGGGGCGAACGTGAGTATTGAGCTGCTCGCGAACCTGGCACAAAGCTATCTCAATGTGGATGCCTGGGATGACACCATACGTGTCGCGGATCGGGTGCGTGCAATCGCCGATCAGGCCAACACCCGCAGTAGTGAATACTACTTGCGCGCCATTCAGTCGCGAACGTATGCGATGCACAAATCACAGCATGTGGAGACTGCGGAGGCATACCGGGAACTGTTGGCGGCGCAGTCGCAAAGCGACTTCTCCGATACCCCCGAATTTGCCGAAGTGCTGCGCAACTACGGTATCTGGCTATGGGGCACTGGTGATCTCGCTGCCGCTGCAGATCAGATCGACGCCTCCATCGATCTGCTGAGGCGGTTGAACCAGCCCGCGGGCCTGGCCTATTCACTTGGCAATGGCGGACTGCTCGACTGCCAGATGGGTCGCATCGACGGCTGCGTCAGCAAGCTCGATGGCGCAATCGATATCTGGGCCGAAGCGGGGCAGCCACCAATTCCTTCGTTTCACCGGGCGAAGGCGACCGCACATCTCTACCTCGGTGAACTGCCGGATGCGATTCGAGAAGCGCGTGAAGCCAGGCGGGTCGGCGGAGAGCTCGTGCCGGGCACGCTCGAGCACCTGCGAGCCGTCGTTGAATTGGCACGGGCACTGCTCGAAGATGGCCAATTCCATGAGGCTGCGTTGATGCTCGATGAGGCGCGCGGCATTGAGGGCCAGCTGCTCGATGCGGACCACCCGGAGCGTGTGTCGCTTCTCCTCATCGATGCGCGGCTCAGCAGCGAGCGTGAAGAGTGGCAGGTCGCCCTGGACTCGCTGCGGCGTATCGATGCGATTCGCCCGGAGACGCCGTACAGCGTTCATACAAGTGCGCTCGACTACGCATGGGGTGTTGCCCTTGAGGGGAACGGCGACCTCGAGGGGGCCAGGGTTCGCTATGAGCGCGCCTACGAATTTCGCCGCGAGTTCTTCGGCGAAAACGCCTTTCTTACGCGCGCGGTGCACGCGCGACTGGTCTCGGTTTCCAGCGCAGAATAGCGCTGCCGAGTGGTTGCGCCTGGCCTGCTTATCTTCCTGCTCGTACGAAGCGAGCGGGCTATCGGGCTCCCGAGCTTGGCCAGTACCTACGCTAGCTCGATCGTGTTTCCCGACGACAACTGACTGTCCCTGTCGTTTAATCGTCCGCGTTTATCTTGCTGGATCTTTTTCAACCTCCCGTTTAGCTTCCGCTGATGATTAAATGGCTCTCGATATTTCTACGGGCTCTTATTTCGTTGCTACAAAGCCGCCGCGATCTGGCTTTCGAAAACCTACTTCTTCGCCGACAACTCGCTGTCTTGAAGGAGAATAGAGATTGGCCGCAGGTTTCTTCGGCCGACCGATCATTCTGGGTTTTGATCGCAAGGCTTTGGGCCGGATGGCGCAATGCATTGCACATCGTTTGCACTTTGGCGTTCCTGCGACAACCGGCAACAAAAGTCCGTCCAGCGGCTTCGTTGGAATTTGACTAGAATCTAACTGGACCCAAACACCGTTCGACAAGGAGCGACAAATGATTTCTCGACGCGATTGTCTCAAGTACACAATGCTGGCCGGTGCAGCAACGGCACTGCCCGGCGGCCTGCTGCAGGCCATGCAGGGCCAAAAGTGGATAAAGCGAAAAATTCCGAAGACCGGTGAAGAGCTGCCAATCGTGGGACTGGGATCGTCTGCAAGTTTTCGACAACTGGCCGACGCAGGTGAGATCGAGCAGTTGCGGGACGTCATTAAGACGCTGCTGGACAACGGTGGCAGCGTGTTCGATACCGCACCAGGCTACGGCAGATCCGAGGAAGTGGCCGGCCGTATCATCCAGCAACTGGGCGCGACCGACGATGTGTTCTGGGCGACCAAGCTCAACGTGGTGCCGAGGGGCGGCAACTCGGCCGACCCGGCTGAAGCTCGTGCCCAGCTGGAACGCTCGTTTGACTACATCGGCAAAAACCCCATCGACCTCGTACAGGTACACAATCTGGCTGACGTACCGACGCAAATGGCAATCCTGAAGGAGCAGAAAGCGGAAGGCCGCATTCGCTACATTGGCACGACCTATACCGGCGAGAGCCGCTACAACGATCTTGCCGCTGCGATGAAAAATGAGCCATTGGATTTCGTTGGCGTTGATTACGCCGTTGATAATCGAAACGCGGCGCAGGAAATTTTCCCGATCGCCGAGGACCTCGGAATCGCGGTACTCGTCTACCTGCCGTTCGGCCGTTCACGCCTTTGGAGTCGCGTCGGTGACCGGCCGATCCCGGACTGGGCCACCGAAATCGGCATCAAGTCCTGGGCACAGTTCTTCATCAAGTACGCGGCAGCGCATCCCGCGGTTACCGCGGTAACGCCGGCGACCAGCAAGCCTCATCACATGCTGGACAATCTCGGAGCCGGTGTTGGTGAATTGCCGGACAAGACGCTACTAAAACGCATGGCAGACTACGTGGATGGTCTGCCGTCCGCCTAGTTCGACGGTGTCCGTTCTCGTACAAACCTGCGTCGACCGGCCGAGAAGATCTGTAACTGCGCGGGACTGCTGAAACAACCCTGGGGCTGTTTCGGCGCATCTTTCAGGGCGCGCCGAATGGAGTCTCTTTCGTCAGTACTTTGCCGATGATATGGTGTGCTCCTGCACGCGGGGTTGTCAGTCATCGCCGAATTTGCATTACCAGAAAATCAAGGAATCGTCGCCAGTGCGCCAGGTCAATTTGCCAGGTTTTTTCCTCGTCTTCGGATTAATGCTCAGTGGTTGTGACAATCTCGCACAGACACCATCAGCCACGCCCGCGTCGGACGCCAGTTTTGACCACATCGGCACATTTTTCAGGCCGGTGCCGGACGTTGTGGACGGCCCAACCCGGCTGGTTTACGTGCCGGTGTACTCCCGATTGTTCCTGTCCAAGGCGAGCTTCTGGGAGATGGCTGCCTCACTCAGCATTCGAAACACCGACCCCGATCAATCGCTGATCGTCTATCAAATCGAATACATTGATACGGCCGGCGAAGTCATC
>DDIP01000043.1:0-382 GCA_002338605.1 Proteobacteria bacterium UBA1847
CTGGTAGAAGCGGTCGGCCGGCAGCAAGTGAACGGCAGGCCAGCGCGTCAGGGTAACACCCAGCGCCGCGATGCCGCCGAGCAACAGGATAACGATTCCTACCACCGCATGCGCCTTTATCAGCAGCTCGGCTGGTTTGTGGAACTGCAGACCCGACTCCGGGCAGGTTCGGAATTGCGCTTCGCTCATTGTCCCCCCTCCGTCACGTAGATCTTGCCCACCATGTTGTGGTGGCCAATACCGCAGAATTCGTTACAAATAATGGTCTGCTCCCCACTGGTATCGGGCGTAACGGTTAACACCATTTCGTAGCCGGGGAGAATCTGCGTGTTGATATTAATCGGTTGCAGCGAAAATCCATGTTGCCAATCCATCGACGAAA
>DDIP01000043.1:476-13245 GCA_002338605.1 Proteobacteria bacterium UBA1847
GTTGCCAATCCATCGACGAAATATGCAGTCGGTACGTCTGCCCTTTCTCCAGTTCAAGCAACGGCCACCATTGCCACAGGCGACCCAGCAAATATACATCGCTACCGGGTGGCGGTCGAACAACCGGTAATTGCATGGCCGTCTCCTTCCTGACGGTGTACTGATCGACCATGGCCTGTGTTTTCGCCATATAAGCCTGTGGCGTCGTCTTGTAGGCTTCACTGGACAGATTTTGTTTTCCGTACACGTGCCAGAACGGCATCATGAAGAACATAAACAGGGACCAGACCAGGGCAATCCCGATCCAGGTACCTTCAACCCGGTCCAGTGGCTGCCTCCACCAAACGGTCTCAGCAGGCGGTTCAATGGCGCTCATAGGTCACCTTTTCCTTTTTCGATTGCGAGAATTATTGGGCGATGGGGATGTTCACGATCTCAACGATTCCCCAGATAATGTAGAAAACTGCGGGAAACAGGACACCGATGAACAGCAGGATGAACGGATTGTCGAGAATGCGCTGCATTGTGGGCAGTCTTTCGGACTCAGGAAGGTTTGTTGATTCGTCACTCATGCCAATTACCCCTGTCATTGGATACAAAAATTCACGACATACCCTATTCCTCGTCGCGAGCGACCTGTACTGGGGAAAATACCTAGACAAACAACGGTGATCCGAGTCTGCAAACGCGCCGAATTGCAGTAAGCTCTGGCCGTATGAAAGCGCTCACGTTAACGATGGTTCTGTCGTGCCTCCTTGCCGCTGCCTGCGGCGACACCATGAATGAATCCAAACCTGTGCCCGAGGACCGCTTTGAGTCGGTCGTCGTCGGCGACGACGTCTGCGTATTTGACCGCTCGACCGAACTCACGTGGGCAACAAAGTCTGAAAAGGCCGGACTGCACCGGGTGACCAACACCTATTCCTGGTTCGATCCGGACGAATCACACGGCGAGCTGGATTACCGGGGCCTTGAAGACGGTGGCGATTGCGAGGGCAGCAAGTGCGATACCTGGCACTACGTGCAGGCTGTCAACAACCAGGGATTCTGCGGCTACAATGACTGGCGTATGCCCGGCAAGAACGAGATTTTTTCAATCAGCGATATCCGTCGCGCGCAAACACCTCCAACGATCGACACGGAATTCTTTCCGCTCACCCGGTCCGCAGAATACTGGACCGGCAACGACTACAGTTTTCAGTATGACACCGCCTGGGCCTGGAATTTCGCGCTGGGGCATGATCGCGTCGACTGGAAAAAGGAGGCCAAGTTCGTGCGCCTGGTTCGCGGCGAACCTCGCGATCTGGCAAAAGTAAAGGAATAAGCCCGGTGCGTCGATTGGCGGTAACGTCCCTGCTGCTGGTCATTGTGCTGGTGTCGTTGAGTGCGTATTTGCGTCTCAGCCACTCGGGCATCGGTTGCGCAGACTGGCCTGCCTGCTATGGCTTGATCGGTAGCGCCGGCGATTCGGCGCCGACCGTGGAGTCAACCCTGGAACGCCTGGCTGCCGAGACCGGGCAGGCCTTGTCCTGGGCAACACCGGCGCACCGGCTGGTCGCCAGCGTGCTGGGGCTCACTGTGCTCGCATTGGTGCTTATTGCCGTCGCGCAAAAACGCCGGCGGACAATTTCCATCGCCTTGCTCGTATTGACAGTATTCCTGGCCTGGCTTGGCATTTACTCTGTTGGCTTGCACAGTCCGGCCGTCGTTATGGGGAATCTTGCCGGTGGATTCGCCATGCTGGCCCTGCTTGGCTGGATGGTTCTGCAGCCGGACAAGCCGGTCGCGGGTCATCTGCCGGTGGTCAGAAACTGGTCGATTGCGGCCCTTGCCGTGCTGGTGCTTCAGATTGGTCTTGGCGGCCTGACCAGCGCGAATTTCGCAGCGTCGGCCTGCCCCGAGTTGCCCACGTGCAACGGCCGAATTCTCCCCGGTCCCGGACTGTTGAGGGCCTTCGATCTCAGCCGCTCCCACGAAATTGGTCCAAGCGGACTCGCACTCGGCGGGCCGGAACGCGCGGCAATTCACCAGTTGCATCGCCTGGGTGCGGTTTTGACGACCGTGCTCGTCGTGGTTGCCGGCACGGTAGCCTTGCAGGCGAAGCTCGGCGTCAGTGCCGTGCTGGTCCTGGTTCTGGTCGCTGCCGAGTTTGCTGTTGGCATTGCCGCAGTCATTACGGACATACCGATCGAAATCGCCGTGCTGCACAACTGGCTTGCCGCAATGTTGTTGCTGGCTTTGCTAAGATTGCTCGCCTTGAGTCAACGCCAACAGGCCTTTCGATAGAATGAATACGTCCACAGGAATTCATCCGCGCAACCATGCTGTTGCGACCTGGCTTCTTATTTGCTGCGCGCTCGTATTCGCGATGGTCGTGCTCGGAGGCGTTACGCGTTTGACCGGATCCGGCTTGTCCATGGTGGACTGGCGACCGTTGATGGGCTGGCTGCCCCCCTTGACCGACATCGAATGGCAGCGTGTCTTTGAGCTCTATCAGAGTTCGCCTGAATTCCAGAAAGTGAACTCACACATGGATGTCCACGCATTCAAGAGCATTTTCTGGCTGGAATACCTGCACCGCCTGCTGGGCCGCACAATCGGGATTGTTTTCCTCGTGCCGTTCATCGCGTTTCTCGTGAAAGGCTACATTCGCAAATCCGAATGGGCCAAGTACCTGCTAATGTTCGTGCTGGGCGGAATGCAGGGCGTTCTTGGCTGGTACATGGTCAAGAGTGGCCTGGTCGATGTGCCGCAGGTGAGTCAGTACCGACTCACGGCACACCTTGTTGCGGCATTTGCGATCTATGCCTTCATGTTCTGGGTCGCCATGTCTTTGTTGTTTCCGGCGACAGGTGACAAGAAGCACGCTTGGTATCCGCGCGCGCTGGCCCTCACGATCCTCACCTCTGTGACCATTATTTCGGGCGGTTTCGTTGCTGGGCTCAAGGCTGGAAAAATCTACAACACGTTTCCCATGATGGGCGACTACTGGCTGCCGCCGGGATTGTTCGCGCTGGAACCTGTCTGGCGAAATTTTTTCGACAATATTGTAACCGTGCAACTCGATCACCGCATCCTGGCTATCACTACGTTGATCGCGACGATTAGTTTCTGGTATTACGCGCGTCGTGCTGACGTACCGGCACGCACACGCCCGGCGCTAACGGCGCTACTGCACACGGTATTGATCCAGGTGATCCTTGGTATCACAACCTTGTTGCTTATGGTTCCGGTTGCGCTGGGCGCCGCTCACCAGGCAGTGGCGATGTTGTTATTCACCGTTTCACTTTACGTTTTACACAGTCTCAGGCGAGTTTCATGAAAGTTTTCTTCGATAGTGAGCTTGTTGGCCGCTACGGTGGTCGCGGGCCGCGTTACACATCCTATCCGACCGCTCTGCAATTCTCTCCTGCACTGACCGTCGACGACTATCGGGACAATGCGATTGCGAGCAATAAAAGCATGCTGCCGTTATCGCTGTACCTGCACATTCCGTTTTGCGAATCGCTTTGCTACTACTGTGGTTGCAACAAGATCGTTACGCGCAATGCCGAGCGTGTTGCTCGCTACCTTGCCATGCTACATCGCGAGATCGATCTACAATCCACGCTGTTTGACCGGCAGCGCAAAGTTGAACAATTGCATTTTGGTGGTGGAACGCCAACCTACCTTGATGAGGAACAGCTCGATAAGCTCATGGAAAAGCTTGCGGACGCGTTTTCGTTCGATAACAGCGATCGCCGCGAGTTTTCGATCGAAGTTGACCCGCGAACTGTTGACGAACGTGACGTACGTCGACTCGCACGACTTGGCTTCAGTCGCCTGAGCCTCGGCATCCAGGACTTCAATCCTCTGGTACAAAATGCCGTTAATCGAATACAAGCCCCCGAAGATGTGCAGAACCTGGTCCACGCTGCGAGAGGGGCGGGCTTCAAATCCCTGTCCTTCGATTTAATCTACGGCTTGCCGCGACAAACAGTGGCGAGCTTTGATCAAACCCTCGAAACGGTCATCGCCATGCGCCCCGACCGACTCGCTGTATACAACTACGCGCACTTGCCGCATCGCTTCAAGGGGCAGCGCATGATTGCAGATTCCGACATCCCGGAACCGCAGGTCAAACTCGACATCCTGCACCACACGATTGATCGCCTGGGTGATGCCGGCTACGAATACATCGGTATGGACCATTTTGCATTGCCAGACGACGACCTCGTTCGCGCACGGCAGGCTGGAACGCTGCAGCGAAATTTCCAGGGCTATTCGACACACCGCCACTGCGACCTGGTCGCACTTGGTGTCAGCGCGATCGGCAGTATCGGCAACGTCTACTCGCAAAATGCGCTGACGACAATGCAATACGAGGCAATGCTCGAGGACCACCGGCTACCGGTGTTCAAAGGCATTGCTGTCGATAGCGACGACCGCTTGCGGAGCGCCGCAATACAGGCGCTGATGTGTTACGACCGCTTGTCGTTCGAGGAGTTTAACGCCGCACATGGCATAGACTTCAGCCGCTACTTTGCAAACGAGATTGAGCGCCTGCGACCACTGGCGGACGACGGCCTTGTCGCACTGGACGCCGCGGGAATCACAATTTCGCGCACGGGCCGCCTGCTGTTGAGAAGCATTGCCATGGTATTTGACCGCTATATCGATCCGTCTCAGAATGACGGTCGATTTTCCAGGGCTATTTAGGAAACTTCGGTCAACCACCCGTGAGTATCGGGCGCCAGGCCGTACTGAATGTCCTGCAATGCCTTTCGCAACTTCGCGGTATTGGGTCCGGCAAGACCATCACGAACTTTGACTTCCTCACCCTTGTAAACCAGCGTACCGACCGGAGACAGGCAGGCAGCTGTACCGGACAACGCCGCTTCATGGGACTTTACAAGCTCGAGCAGTTCGCTGACGGTGAAGTTTTTCTCAATTACCTTGTAACCGTTCGCAGCCGCAAGTACCAAAACCGAGTCGCGGGTCATGCCGTGCAGAAAGGTCGAATCCAGCGGCTTGGTAATGATCTCGTTGTCACCAATTACCAGGAAATTGGCTGCGCCGGTTTCCTGAACATCGCCGTTAGGACAAAACAATACCTGGTCGACGCCGTATTTCTTCTTGGCCTCAAGCGTCGGACCCAGAGCTGCCGCATAGTTGCCGCCGGTCTTGGTGCTGCCCAGTTGCTCGGTGGAGCGTGCACGCTCGGTTTCGACAAGTAACTTGAGCGCTTTCGACCCACCGGCGAAGTAATCCCCAACCGGGGATGCCAGGACGAACAGAATGGCTTCGGTCGACGGTGAGGCCGCGGCACCTATGTTTTCAAGTGTCCCAATCAGGGTCGGCCGCAAATACAAAGAACTCGGCGGTGCGGGAATATTATCGATCTGACCGGCAACCAGGTCAGTCACCATCGACGACAGAAGGTCAGCGTCCGGTACCGGCAATCTGAGCGACTCGGCACTTCGCTGCATCCGTGCGATGTGATCGGCGAGGCGGAAAATATGAGCCTTGCCATCGTCCCATCTGTAGGCCTTGAAGCCTTCGAAACAGGTGCTCGCGTAGTGAAATACGTGCGCTGCCGGATGTATGGTGAGCGGCTTCAGCGGTTCGATCGCGGCGCTTGACCACGCATTGTTCCTAAAACGCGCTATTGCGAAGTGATCGCAAAACTCGGTGCCAAACTGACCCATGGCAATAAACTCTGGTTGCAAAGCTGAAGGGGCGGTACTTTGCCACTAATGGCAGCCGCTTGGCCATACCACAGAAACGATATTTCAAAACGTAGGCGGCGTGCAGGCGGAAATCAGAATGCATTCGAGATTGCCCGGGTTCCGGAACCGGTGCGGCTGATTGCTCTTGAAGTAATAGGCATCGCCCGCCTTGAGGACCGCCGACTGGTCACCCACCGTAACCTCGAGCCGCCCGCTGATAATGATGCCGCACTCTTCGCCGTCATGGGTCATGGCATGCTTTCCGGTTCCCGCACCGGCCTGATAACGCTCACTCAGCAGTTGGATCGAGCGGCCTGCCAGGCTGGCCCCGACCTGGCGATAGGAAACGCCACCGTCAGCAATTTCGGTCAGTTCTCCCGCACGGAAAAACACGCGTTCGCGCACCTCAAACTCATCGCCGAAAAAATCCCCGAGACTCACCGGGATGCCGTCCAGGACCTTTTTCAGCATGCTGACCGTCGGATTCAGCTTGCCGGCCTCGATTTGGGAGATTGTGGCATTGGCAACGCCCGACTGGCGCGCCAGTGCGCGCTGCGAGAGCTTGAGGCCTGTGCGAATGTTCTTCAGCCGTTGTCCGATTTCCGATTCCATCGTCTTATCCGAATAAGGTGTTCAGTTTAGTGAACATTCTCTACCGGTGATCTAATAAAATCAACTACTTAAATTTCTCTGGCTAACTGATTGTTTAACATCACTCGACGGGCGTAAACTTTCGTTTTTCGCCTTTGAGCCGGAGTTTCGACAATGAATGCTGCAGCAAACCCGATCGATGCCTACTGGTTGCCTTTCACCGCCAACCGCGACTTCAAGTCAAAGCCCCGCATTATCAGCGGCGCGTCCGGTCACCACTACACGACGGTCGACGGCACGCGCCTTTACGACACGTTTTCGGGTCTGTGGACCAGTGGTGTCGGTCATTGCCACCCGAAGATCGTTTCGGCGGTACAGCGGCAGGTCGCCGAACTCGATTACTGCATGGCCTTCCAGGTCACCAATACCAAGGCGATTGAACTGGCACATCGAGTGACATCCCTGGCACCTGCAGGAATCGATCACTGCTTTTTTACGAATTCGGGTTCCGAGTCCGTCGATACCGCGCTCAAGATCGCGCTGGGTTATCACCGCGCTCGTGGTGAGGGTAACCGCACACGACTCATCGGCCGGGAGCGCGGCTACCACGGCGTAAATTTCGGCGGCATGTCGGTCGGCGGCATGGTCCCGAACCGCAAGGTCTTTAGCGCCAACCTGATCCCCGGCGTCGATCATATCCGGCATACGCACGATATCGATCGCAATGCCTTCAGCCGTGGCCTGCCGCAACATGGTGCGGAGCTGGCCGACGACCTCGCCCGGCTGTGCGCCCTGCACGATGGCAGTAATATTGCAGCGGTCATCGTTGAGCCCGTCGCCGGATCGACCGGTGTTCTGCCCCCGCCGGTTGGTTACCTTGAGCGGCTGCGCGAGATTTGCGACACGCACGGCATTGTGTTGATTTTCGATGAAGTTATTGCGGCTTTCGGACGGTTGGGTACCGCGTTCGGCGCACAACGGCTGGGCGTTACTCCGGATATCATCACGACGGCGAAAGGCCTGACGAACGGCGTTATTCCGATGGGTGCCGTATTGGTTCGTGATTCGATTTACGAAGCATTCATGCAGGGACCGGAGAACATGATCGAGTTGTTTCACGGTTACACGTACTCCGGCCATCCAGTCGCCGCAGCGGCCGGGCTGGCAACGATGGACGTTTATGACGAGGAAGGTATTTTCGAGCAATCGAAGAATCTCGAACAACATTTCGAGGACTTGCTGCACTCCTTTGCCGACCACAAACACGTGGTCGATGTGCGCAACTATGGCTTGATGGGCGCCATCGAAATGGCACCCCGCCCCGGTGCTCCCGGAGCACGTGGCGGCGAGACGCACAAGAAGTGCTTCTGGGATGAAAACCTGGTGGTGCGCAATGGCATGGACACGTTGCAGTTCTCACCATTCCTCAACTCTGACCCGGACGAAATGGAAGCATCTTTCGCCGCCGTTCGTCGTGTACTCGACTCAATCGAGTAAACTCAAAGCATCACTGGAGACAAAGCATGAACGCCACTCCCGCAAATAAAGTCGAGCCGGCCGAAATCGTCGGACACTTTATCAACAACCTCGACGTAGCCGATGACAACCGTCCGCAGCCGATCACGAATCCCGCGACCGGCAGGACGACCCGGCACGTTGCCATGGCTTCTAAAGCGACGGTGGAAAGCGCGATTGCCGCAGCACAGGACGCTTTCCCGGGATGGCGCAATACACCACCGGCCAAGCGTGCGCGCATCATGTTCCGCTTCAAGCAGCTGCTCGAAGAACATGCCGAAGAAATTGCCGCTGCGATCACGGACGAGCACGGCAAGGTGCTCGATGACGCGATGGGCGAATTCGGTCGCGGTGTCGAGGTCGTCGACTATGCCTGCGGAATTCCGGAAATGCTGAAGGGTGAGTTCTCGCGCAATGTCGGGCCGGGTATTGACAGCTGGTCGGACTTCCAGCCACTCGGCGTCGTCGCAGGTATTACACCATTCAATTTCCCGGCGATGGTGCCAATGTGGATGTACCCGATGGCCATCGCCTGTGGCAATACCTTCGTGCTCAAGCCATCTGAAAAAGATCCGAGCGCACCGATGCTTGCGGCCAGGCTGCTGAAAGAGGCCGGACTGCCGGACGGTGTCTTCAATGTCGTCAATGGCGACAAGGAAGCTGTTGACACATTGCTGAGCGACGAGCGCGTGCAGGCCGTGAGCTTTGTCGGTTCAACCGCTATTGCCGAATACATTTACACCACGGGCACCCGCAATGGCAAACGCGTGCAAGCGCTCGGTGGTGCAAAGAATCATGCGATTGTCATGCCCGATGCTGACATCGACAATGCGGTCAATGCACTGATGGGCGCCGCATTCGGCTCTTGCGGAGAACGCTGCATGGCAATTTCAGTTGCCGTTTGTGTCGGCAATGAAGTTGCGGATTCGGTGGTCAGCAAACTGAAAGCGCAAATTGCCAACCTGAAGGTCGGTACGGGCACGGACATTTCAAACCATATGGGCCCATTGATCACCAAAGCACACCACGACAAAGTCCGCGGCTATGTGGATCTCGGTGTTCAGGAAGGCGCGACACTCACCGTCGACGGCCGCAACCTGGTCGTGGACGGGTACGAGGACGGCTACTTTCTCGGCCCCTGCCTGTTCGACAACGTGACAAAAGACATGCGCATTTACCAGGAAGAAATTTTCGGCCCTGTATTGTGTGTCGTCCGCGCCGAATCCGAAGAGCAGGCCATGCAGCTGATCAATGATCATGAGTATGGCAATGGCACCTGCATCTTCACGCGGGATGGCGAGGCAGCGCGCTACTTCGCGGACAATATCCAGGTGGGCATGGTTGGCATCAACGTGCCATTGCCGGTTCCTGTTGCCTACCACAGCTTTGGCGGCTGGAAACGGTCCCTGTTCGGCGACCTGTTCGCTTACGGACCCGACAGTGTGCGCTTTTACACGCGCCGCAAGACGATCACACAACGCTGGCCGTCAGGCGGTGTACGCGAGAAAGCACAATTCTCGTTCCCGGGCCGCCAATAGGCGTCGATCCTAGGTACAATCACTGTCCGCTATATTCAACGGAGACAGTGATGAAGAAACTGCTTGCCTTGCTTGTGATCGCAGCGCCACTGCTGGTGCATGCACAGGATGCCGAGATCACCTATGACCACGAAGTTGTGGCCCCGGGCATCTACCGACTCATCGGCGCCGACGGGCAATTTGCTGGCGGTGGCGTCGGCTTGCTGACGGGAGACGAGTACGTTGTCCTGATTGACGACGGTTTGTACCCCACAGGCAAGGCACTGCTTGCCAAGGTTGAAGAGCTCGCTGGCCGGCCAGCCGACTTCATCATCAATACCCACGCCCACGGTGATCACACCGGCGCAAATCAGCTGTTCGCGAACAATGGCGCAATTATTGTCGCGCACGACAATCTTCGAAAACGCATGCAGGCAGACGAAAATCAGAATACCGGGCCCGGCGCGCTGCCGGTCATTACCTTCTCGAACGAGGTAACGTTCCACGTCAATGGCCAGGAAGCCTTCGTCTTTCATGTCGATAGCGCGCACACCGACGGCGACGCTGCGATCCTGTTTCGTGAGGCCAATGTCATCGCGCCTGGCGATATCGTATTTCGCGGCCTGTTTCCGTTCATCGACCTTGACAGCGGCGGCAGCGTCGAAGGCTACAAGCGAGCGATGCGGCGTCTGATCGACATGGCCGACAACGATACCCGTTTCATTTCCGGACACGGCCCGATCGCGACCCGGGCGGGGCTTGAAACTGACCTTGCTATGCTCACTGACGCCGAAGCGCGAGTTAAGGCATTGCTGGACAAGGGTATGACAGCTGACGACATCGTCGCCACCAATCCCCTCGCCGCCTATCACGATCAATACAACTGGGGTTTTATTAGCACCGAACGAATGACCCGAACCCTGATCCGCTCACTGACCACGGACGACTAACAGATGGACAACCATAAGACCGCCAGGTTTGTTAACGATATGTGGGACACGGAAATCATTCCTCAGATATCCGAGTACATCAAGGTCCCGAACAAATCGCCGCATTTCGATCCGGACTGGGAACAGCACGGCCACATGGACCGCGCCGTCAGGATGCTGGAGGACTGGTGCAAGACGCAACCGCTCAAGGGCATGACTGTCGAGATCGTCAGGCTCGATGGTCGCACGCCGATTCTGTTCATGGATATACCGGGTGATTCCGACGAAGTCGTATTGCTTTACGGTCACTACGACAAGCAGCCCGAGTTCAGCGGTTGGGACGATGACCTCGATCCCTGGACACCGGTCATCAAGGACGGCAAGTTGTACGGGCGTGGTGGCGCGGACGACGGCTATTCGACATTCGGCTCGTTGACGGCTATCCGTGCACTGCAGGAACAGGGTATTCCACACGCACACTGTATCGTGTTGATTGAAGGCTGCGAGGAGAGTGGCAGCTTTGATCTGCCGCATTACATCGACTTGCTGGAGGATCGTATCGGTTCGCCCGATCTTGTTGTTTGCCTCGATGCCGAGTGCGGCAACTACGATCAGCTCTGGTGCACAACGTCGCTGCGCGGCAATCTCACTGGCACATTGCGCGTCGACGTCCTGACCGAAGGTGTGCATTCGGGCACGGCAAGTGGCGTCGTTCCCTCAAGCTTCCG
Organism: Proteobacteria bacterium UBA1847; assembly: GCA_002338605.1. GTDB lineage: Bacteria > Pseudomonadota > Gammaproteobacteria > Steroidobacterales > Woeseiaceae > UBA1847. The sequence continues at coordinate 11,465 of DDIP01000043.1, forward strand.
CACTGCGCGCCAGCTCATCAGTCGCATTGAAGACGAATCGAACGGCCAGATTCTGCTGGACGACCTGCACGTCGAGATTCCACAACAACGGCTCGAGCAAGCAGGCCTTGCTGCAGAAACGCTACAGGATCTTGTTTACAAAAAGTTTCCCTGGGCGGTCGACAATCCGGTACCGGCCGAGTCGCACGCGGAACTGCTGCTCAACAATACCTGGCGCCCGACGCTGGCGGTTACCGGTGCCGAAGGCATGCCCGCAATGATCGACGCCGGCAACGTGCTGCTGCCATACACCAAGCTGAAACTGTCGTTCCGGTTGCCGCCGACCTGCGATGCTGACAACGCAGCAGCGGCGGTCAAAAAAGCGCTGGAAGCCGACAAGCCGCCATTGGCCAGGGTTTCATTTCACGTTGAGTCAACGATGGCAGGATGGAATGCACCGGAAGTTGCCGAATGGCTCGAAACGTCGATGCACAAGGCATCCGAGGCATTCTTCGGCAAACCGTCAATGTACATGGGTACCGGCGGAACGATTCCGTTCATGGGCATGCTGGGTGAACGCTTTCCCCAGGCGCAGTTTCTGATCACCGGCCTGTTGGGTCCGAAATCCAATGCACACGGCCCGAATGAGTTCCTGCATATTGAAACGGGGAAGCGACTGACGAGTTGTGTCGCGCAGGTCCTCGAGGACCACTACCTACGAACGGCTGTAGGTTAGCGAGGTGATTTGTTCGGAGATCAGCCCGATCAGGAAAATGATCACCGACGCACTGAACAACAGCATGCTCATGTTGGTGAACCTTGCCATGGTCGCATAGGTATAGGCGTAGTAAGCAAGGCCGGTCAGGAAAAACAGTCCGCTCGCGGGCAGGAATATTTTCAGTGGTGAGTACAGCGTCGCTATCTTGAAAATAATGACAAGAAAGCGCACGCCATCGCGAATGGGCCGAATGTGGCTCTTGCCAACGCGCTTCGCCGCCGAGATAGGCTCGAATGTTGTCGAATACCCGCTTCGGAGAAATGCCATGGTAATGGTCGTCGGATAGGAAAAACCGTTCGGTAACAAATACAGGAACTGTTTAAACTTGTCGGCGCGTGCAACGCGAAAACCCGACGTCAGATCGAGAATCCTGCGGCCACTCATCATCGATGCGATGCCATTGTACAGGCCGTTGGCGAACAGTCGCCCGACGTTGGCGTGGGATCCGGTATCGCGTGCGCCAATTGCCATTTCAAAGCCTTCGTCCAGCTTCTCGATCAGCGGCGCCAGCTCGGCGGCCGTATGCTGTCCGTCGCCGTCCATGAACGCAAGAATTTCGCCACTGGCCGCACGTGCGCCTGACTTGACTGCCGCGCCGTTGCCCAGGCTTTCCGGGTGGCTGATTACCGTCGCGCCGGCTTCTTCGGCAACCACGGCGGTGTCGTCAGTCGATCCATCATTGACGACTATGATCTCTGCGTCCGGATAGTACTCGCGCGCTGCTTTTACGACAGAGGCGATCGCGCCGCTTTCGTTTTTGGCGGGAATGATGATTGATAGTGACATGAATCGATTTCCGTACGTATTCCTGCGAAGGCCTTCTAAGATGCAACCATGATCATGATACCCGCTGCGACCGCCGATCCGATAACACCGGCGACATTAGGTCCCATCGCATGCATTAGCAAGATATTCTGAGGATTGGCCTCAAGCCCGACCTTGTTGGCAACACGTGCAGCCATCGGAACGGCTGATACGCCTGCGGCGCCGATCAGCGGATTGATGGGCGTCTTCGACACTTTGT
>DDIP01000043.1:13350-17933 GCA_002338605.1 Proteobacteria bacterium UBA1847
GTTCGACACTTTGTTGAGTAGCTTGCCCATCAACAAACCACTGGCCGTGCCGATCGCAAACGCAACCATGCCGAGCAAAAGTATACTCAAGGTACTCCAGTCCAGGAATTGCTCTGCGCGAAGTTTCGATCCAACAGCCAGGCCAAGAAATATCGTGACGATGTTGATCAAAGCGTTTTGCGTTGTGTCCGAAAGACGGTTGACGACGCCGCATTCGCGCATCAGGTTGCCAAAGCACAGCATGCCGAGCAGCGGTGCGGCCGACGGCAGCAACAACGCGACCAGCAACAACAGCAACAACGGAAAGATGATGCGCTCCGCCTTTGTGACTTCCCGGAGCTGAACCATTTCGATACGACGTTCTGCTTTCGTTGTCAGCAGTTTCATGATCGGCGGCTGGATCAACGGCACCAGTGCCATGTAGGAATATGCTGCAACGGCGATTGCGCCGAGCAAATGCGGCGCGAGTTGCCCCGCCACATAGATAGCCGTCGGTCCGTCAGCACCGCCGATAATGCCGATGGCCGCCGCTTCGCGCAGACTGAAATCCATGAGACCGAGCTCCGTCAGGCCCAGCGCACCCAGCAGTGTGGCGAAAATACCGAACTGTGCGGCAGCGCCTAGAAACAGCGTTTTCGGATTGGCAAGCAGCGGTCCGAAGTCCGTCAACGCGCCAACACCCATAAAAATGATCAACGGAAATGCACCGGTCTCGATGCCTGTCACGTAGGCCAGATGCAGCAGGCCGCTGCCTGTCGCAATTTCAACGCCGGGAATATTGCTCAGCAGACCACCGAACCCGATGGTTACAAGCAGCAGCGGCTCGAATTTCCTGACGATTCCAAGATAGAGCAACAACAGGCAAACACCCAGCATCGCCAATTGCCCGCCCGTAATCTGATAGAGCCCGGACTCCGTCCAGATTTGCCGCAAGACATCCATGACTCAGCCAATTGCCAACAGAGAATCGCCAACGTGCACAGCGTCACCTTCGCTGACAAAGACGTCGCAGACCGTGCCGGCTGCGGGTGCACTGATCACGGTTTCCATCTTCATGGCTTCGACAACGAGCAAAGGCTGGTTTTTCTCAACCACGGTGCCCACCGCAACATGCACCTTGAAGATATTGCCAGCCAGTACCGCCTTTACCGCAGTCCCGGCGCCGTTGCTCGCCGGGCTGGCTGAAGATGCTGCAACCACAGGTCCAAGCTGACCGTTCTCGGCAACCTCAACCGTATACGACTTGCCATTTACGCGCACCGAGTAGACACCGGTACCGCCATTCGCCGCTACCGGCTGAGGTGCGACGACCTCCGGCTCGGTGCACGGCACCGGTTCGAACGCCTCCGGTTTATCGCGATTCTGCAGGAATTTGATGCCGATTTGTGGAAACAGCGCATACGTCAGGACATCGTCCACGATGTCATCGGCCAGTCGAATATTTTTCTCCCTGGCAATGCGTTTCAGTTCGGTCGTCTGATGTTCCAGTTCCGGTTCCAGCAAGTCCGCCGGACGACAGGTGATCGCATCGGCTCCCTCAAGCACGCGCGCCTGCAGCTCCTTGTTGACCGGCAATGGCGTTTCGCCATACTCACCCTTCAACACGCCCGCTGTTTCCTTGGTGATTGTTTTGTAACGTTCGCCGGACATCACGTTAATAACCGCCTGGGTACCAACGATCTGCGAGGTCGGTGTCACGAGTGGCAACATGCCGAGGTCTTCCCGCACGCGCGGGATTTCGTCGAGAACCGCATCTATTTTCTCGCTGGCATTCTGTTCGCGTAGCTGGTTCTCGAGGTTGGTCAGCATGCCACCTGGCACTTGAGCCACGAGGATCCGGGAGTCGACGCCTTTGAGCGAACCTTCGAACTTTGCATACTTCTTGCGAACTTCCCGAAAATACGCTGCGATCTCTTCAATCAAAACCATGTCCAGGCCGGTATCGCGATCGGTTCCTTCCAGCGACGCGACCATGGTTTCGGTCGGTGAATGCCCGTAGGTCATGCTCATCGAGCTCACAGCAGTATCAATATTGTCTATGCCAGCTTCCACAGCCTTGATATAGGTCGCCGTCGATAATCCCGTCGTCGCGTGACATTGCATGTGGATGGGAATATCGACCGAAGCCTTGAGCCGGGAAATCAGTTCGTAGGCAACATAGGGTCGCAACAAGCCGGCCATGTCTTTGATACAAATGGAATGCGCACCCATGTCTTCGATGCGCTTGCCCATATCCACCCAAAGATCGACGGTGTGCACGTGGCTTACCGTGTATGACATGGTGCCCTGCGCATGCTTGTCAACTGCGAGCGTCGCCTTGATCGCTGTCTCCAGGTTTCGCAGATCGTTCAGCGCATCGAAAATACGGAAGACGTCGACCCCGTTGACGGCACAGCGTTCAACGAATTTTTCGACCAGGTCGTCCGCATAGTGTCGGTATCCAAGAATATTCTGCCCGCGAAACAGCATTTGTTGCGGTGTGTTCGGCATTGCCGCCTTTAGCAGGCGAATACGCTCCCAGGGATCCTCGCCGAGATAGCGAATACACGAGTCGAACGTAGCGCCACCCCATGACTCCATCGACCAGTAGCCGACTTGATCGAGCTTTTCTGCAATTGGCAACATGTCGTCAATTCGCATGCGCGTCGCAAGCAGACTCTGGTGCGCATCACGCAACACCAGCTCAGTTATTCCCAGCGGTTTCTTTTCGGTCATATTGCTCTTCGTTATCGTCGTTTTCGGTGTTGCGAAATCGCTGCACTGATCGCTGCGATTTCTTCGTCACCGGGGTCATTGTTGGTGGATCCCGGCACTTCGGTGCCGAATCGTATCGCAATGGCCGCCATTGACGACATTGCGAGAACCAGGATTGTGAGGAACGCGAAGACGGTACCCATGCCAACAAGCATCAGCGTAATGCCCTGATTAAAAAGACTTGTTTCCAATGCAACCTCCGGGTTCCTGTCACCAGCGCGCAATTATAGCGGAACACGGAATTCCGCGTTGCCCTTCATTTGCCGGTGTATACCCATTGCCTCTATGGCATGATTTGCAAATGCACACAAAACCATTTCACATGTTGCTGGTGTTGCTGCCGCTTTTGCTCGGCGCTTGCGCAACCCAACCGCGTTCCGAGACTGTCATCGCCGCAAGCCACGCCGAGTGCGTAGTGTTACTGCATGGGCTCAATCGAAGTTGGCGAGCCATGCGGCCCATGGCCGAATCGCTTCAAAATGCGGGCTTTTCGACGACCAACGTCGACTATCCATCGCAGGCAGGTGGTGTCGAAGAGATCGCGCCACTCGCCGTCGGGACAGGCCTGGATGGCTGTCGCAAGACGGGTGCGACGAAGATCCACTTCGTGACGCATTCGCTTGGCGGCATACTGTTGCGTTACCAGAATGAACACGATCCGATTCTGGATCTTGGCCGCGTTGTCATGCTCGCGCCCCCAAATCAGGGTAGCGAGATTGTCGATCGCACAGAGGACTGGCCGGGGTTTGAAATTTTTTCCGGCGACGCTGGCGCGCAATTAGGCACAGGGCCTGACAGCATCCCGTCGCAGCTCGGACCTGTCAATTTCGAACTCGGGGTCATCGCAGGTACTGGCACGATCAACCCGGTCGCATCTGCCATGCTGCCGAATCCCGACGACGGCAAGGTGTCGGTCGTCAGTACACAGGTTGACGGCATGCGTGATTTCCTGGTCGTCGGCAATTCGCATCGCTACATTACTCGCAGCGATATTGTTCTTCGGAATACGGAATACTTCCTGCGCAACGGCAGGGTTCTCGAAAGCGACAAGGCTCTGACGAAACAGCAGTTCGGTTCCCGCAACGGGCGGTGTGCGTCTTGTGCTACAACGAATCCAGCCTTTCTTCCAGCTCCCTGATTCGAGTTTGCTGTTCCTGCACAACACGGGTTAGTACCGCAACGATATCCATCGCGCTAAGCGCATCACGATCGCGATTGGCGACAAGGGCCGGTACGTCTTCGGCAATAAACCCAACATAATCCTCACCCTGCTCTTCGCGATAATTGAAAACAACCGGGTCGAGCGCCATCAACGCGAGCAGCGCGTCGTCAGCGGACAAGGCTTCGATATTTTCCTTCCTCTCGCGTGATGAACTGTTAATCCAGACACCACCGGCCGTAACGTGTGCACCGCTCGCCAATTCCAGCGGGTGATCCGGTCGCGCAACCGCGATGCCGACATTACCTTCACGATCAATCGTGATTCGGTCCTGCGACCCTGCGCCGATCGTCAGCGTGCTGGCACGATTGTGCATGATGTAACCCGTATCGCCGCTCGATTGCGTGATCATCAATCCGGCGACGCTGCTGTTTTGTTCATGAATCTGGATGCTGCCATTCACTTCCAGCCGCTGCTTCGGCTCAGTCGTACCGATTCCTACTCGATTACCATTGTCATACACCTGTGAATTACCACCTTCTGTTTCATCGCGAAACTTGACCAGAAAATTGCGCGTCCCTTTGAGTTCGACCGCTTGGTCACCCGGGTCTTGTGCTCCAGTGACAGCCTCAACCTCGACGGGTACGCGTTCCGGTTCCGGTTCCGGTTC
>DDIP01000440.1 GCA_002338605.1 Proteobacteria bacterium UBA1847
ACCGGGATGATTTGTTTTGAATTCAAGTGTGGTATCGGTACCTCGTCGCGCCTCGTCAAGTTTGCCGGTCAACGTTTCACGCTCGGCGTCCTGGTGCAGGCGAACTACGGTCTCCGTCAAAACCTGCGGATCGCGGGCATCGCGGTCGGCCGCGAAATGCCTGGCGACATGATCTACTCGCAACCTGACGGTGATACCGATATGCAAAGCTCAATCATTGTCGTGGTCGCAACCGATGCGCCGCTTTTGCCGCAGCAACTCAAGCGCCTGGCGCGGCGCGTGCCGCTGGCGATTGGCCGAACCGGCTCCATCGCGAGCAACGGGTCCGGCGATATCTTCGTCGCATTTTCAACGGCGAATAACGATGCGTCTCGCGGCGATCGCGATGCCGCCATTCACTCGATACCCAACGACAATATGAATCCGCTGTTTGAGGCAACTGTCCAGGCGACCGAGGAAGCGATCGTCAATGCGTTGATCGCCGGGCGTGACATGGTCGGCGACCAGGGACGATACGCCAAAGGCATCGATCACGACGCGCTGCGCCGATTGCTGGTTCAGCATTACCCGGAGATAGCCAAATGACCGAACCACGTGCGCCGAGCCTTCTTGACGCCCTGCTGCCGATTGTCGTACTCGTTATCCTGCTCGCAGGGTCGGTCTATCTGTTCGGTTCTGACGCAATCGGTGGTGCAACCCAGATCGTCCTGATTTTCGCTGCCGCGGTCGCGGCCTTGGTCGCCGTTCGTAACGGGCATCGCTGGCGGGACGTTGAACGCGCCATGATCGCGGGTATTGGAACCGCGATGGGTGCAATTCTGATCCTGCTTGCTGTCGGGTCCCTGATCGGTACCTGGCTGCTCGCCGGCACGGTACCTGCGATGATTTACTACGGCCTGCACCTGCTGCATCCGCAAATCTTTTTTGCAGCGACCTGCCTGATTTGTGCAGTGGCCGCTGTGAGCATTGGCAGTTCATGGACCGTCGCAGGAACTCTGGGCGTCGGACTGGTCGGCGTTGCGCTCGGGTTCGGACTCTCGCCTGAGATCACGGCCGGGGCCGTAATCTCAGGCGTCTATTTTGGGGACAAGATGTCGCCGCTCTCGGACACGACGAATCTCGCACCGGCCGTTGCCGGGACGGACATTTTTACGCACATTCGCCACATGGTCTGGACGACCGGGCCGTCGTTCCTGATTGCGCTGCTGCTTTTCGCCATTGTTGGTTTACGAACGTCGGCCGAAATCGACACGGCGTCGTTGCAGGAAACGACCCGCACGCTGGGCGAGGTGTTTCACATCACGCCGTTTGCATTGATCCCACTGCTGGTCGTCTTTGCGATGGCGATGCGAAAGTTTCCGCCCCTGCCGACGATCCTGACAGGCGCACTTCTCGGCGGCCTGACCGCCGTCGTATTACAACCGGATGCCGTTGTCGCGCTGGCCAACAGCCCTGAATTGCCACGCTTTCTTGCAACAGTGAAAGGTGTATGGACCGCGCTGGCCAGCGGTTACGTCTCGACGACCGGCGTCGGCGCTGTCGATGAGCTGCTGTCTCGCGGCGGCATGTCCAGCATGCTGACGACGATCTGGCTGATTATTTGCGCCCTGTCATTTGGCGCGGTACTTGAGCATGCCGGTATGCTGGAACGGTTGATACGGGCTGCGTTGAAGGCAGCGCACAGCACCGGCGGGTTGATCTTTACAACCGCGGCAACCTGCATCGGCACCAATATAGTGGCGGCCGATCAGTACATTGCCATTGTGCTGCCGGGCCGCATGTTCAAGGCCGAATTCCAGCGTCGCGGACTCGACCCCCGAAACCTGTCCCGGGTGATCGAAGACTGCGGCACGTTAACCTCGCCGCTGGTACCGTGGAACACCTGCGGCGCGTACATGTCGGCGACACTGGGTGTTGCGACCTTTGCTTACCTTCCGTTTGCGTTTTTCAACCTGATCAACCCGGTTATTTCCGTACTGTACGGTGCGTTCGGGATTACGATTACGAAATTGACACCGGAGAAGGAAACGGCGTATGAACATTGATGTGCCGCTGCGGGAACTGGGCCCCGTTGACAGTGCAGCATTGAGCGCAACAATCCTTTCGCAGGACGCGCAGGCCTGGAAAGAGGACAAGTATCGCCAGGAGGCGTTCGAGGTTCATCACGCGACCGAGTCCATCGTCATGTTGTTTGTCGACATCGACCGATGGCCGAGTATCGTTGTAAAACAGGAACCGGGCTGGCCGAGACTCGCCGACGCTGCCCTGCCGGTGATGAACGACATCATCAACCGCTTTTATGCGCCCGGGGGCACTGTCATCCGGGCCATGGCGGCGAAACTGCTGGCTGGAGGGAAAATCACGCCGCATGTCGACCAGCACCCGTCTTTCCACCACGGACACCGTATCCACGTTCCGATCACGACGAATCCGAGGGTCCGTTTCATGATTGACGGGCGGCCTTATCAGTTCAAGGTCGGTGACGCGTATGAAATCAACAACCAGAAAACCCATTCGGTGATGAACAAGGGTGATGAAGATCGCATCACGTTTATCTTCGACTACGTGCCACCCGACCAGATCGGCACGGACTAGCTGCCACGCCCGAAGCCTGCGGCGTCGATCGCCGCGGGAATTGTCGCAAGATTGCGCGTTGCCACCAGGTGCGCGCCGTGAACGCCCGGAATGTCCGCCAGTTGTTGCAACTGTTCGGCACAAATCCTCACGCCCTCGTGCTCGGCATCGGAGGCCTGGTCAAGCCTGCGAATCAGTTCGTCGGGAACCTGGTGGTTCGGCAGGCTATCGCGCAAGAAACGCGCATCTGCGGCAGAGCTGAATACGGCGATTTTCGCAAAGACCACCAGGCGCCGCGGCAGGCCTGCCGTCACCAGGTGCCTCATGTAATCGCGAAGAAGATCCATATCCATGCACAGATGGGTCTGCGCGAACTGGGCACCTGCATCGGCTTTCAGGCTGAGCTTTTCGGGAACCCAACCTGGCGGAGGACGATGCGGCGTGACAATGCTGCCGACGTAAAAGTCGGGCAGCGATGGCAGACTCTCGTCCGCCTTGATTTTGCTGGCCATGGCAATCAGCTCGGTCGCGTCGACATCGAACACGGCCCTGGGCCGCGGATTGAAACCTTGCGGGACCCGATTACCTCGAACCAATACTAGGCTGGTGACACCGATCGCTGCAGCGCCGAGCAATTCGCCGAGCAAAGCAATGCGGTTTCGATTGCGGCAGGGGAGTTGCACGATGGGATCGACGCCATTCGACATGACAAGACTCGCCGCCGCCAGTGGCGAAAGATGCAGCCGGCCATCCTGATTGTCAGTCAACAGGATACCGTCGACGACTGGCCGCAGGAGTTCCGTCTGTACCTTGATCGTTTCCGCGCCGCTTTCGGGATTCAAAAACACCTCGGCGCTGATTACGAAATCCTTGCTGCGGACTGCCTCTTTAAACGTTTTCATGGTCGCGTCACTGCAGACGGCTCTTGTTCAGAGCCGCGAAGATACCGCGGATTGCTATTACAATCGACGTTTGCTGAAATGACCGACCGAATTGTGCTGCACGACCGTCCGGCTGGAGAACATCGATTTCCAATTTGCAAATACAACGCCGGTTGTTCGCCGAGGCGCAGGCACACCTGCAGAAGGGTGATGTAACGGCTTGCGCCGCAGCCTGCGCAGACGGGCTAAACGAGTTTCCCGACGATGCCAACCTGATGTGCCTTGGCGCTCGTGCAAACCTTGCGTTGCGGCAGTTCGACCTGGCGAAACAACAGCTTGCCCGCGCACTCCGCCGCTACCCGACATTCGCCACCGCGCACGATGTCTGTGGCGATCTGGCCCTGCTCGACGGACGCATACAGGACGCGCTCGAGGCTTACCGGAAAGCGCTGGAGCTCGGCGCAGAGGAGTCGTTGACGCGACGAAAAATCGAAAAGGCCAGGCAACTGGCGAGGGAAGCTGCCGCAGCAAGCGAACGTGCACAGCGACCACAAATGGCCTATGCCGACGAGATACGGCAGGGGGAACAGCATGAAAAGGACGGCGAGCGCGACAAGGCCGAGGCGATTTACCGCCAGATTCTCAAGCGTGACCCCGACCATGTTGAAGCATCGCGCTTGCTCGCCGGAATCGCAGCCGGCCATGAGCAGTATGCCGAAGCCGAGGTATTCCTCAAACATGCGCTTGAGCTTGCGCCAGAATACCTTCGCGCCTGGGTCGACCTGACCAACGTGCAAAGACAGCTGGAAAACTATGACGACGCCATCGCCAGCGGCCTGAAAGTGATCGAGCTGGCACCGGACAAGGCGGAATCGTACATGGTATACGCCAGCGTTGTCGGCGTCGCCGGCCGTCACGACGAAGCCATCGAGACCTACCAAAAAGCACTCGCCCTGAATCCGGAGAAGGCCGGAGCTTTGTGCAGCATGGCGCATCATCTGAAGACCGTTGGCCGACAGAACGACGCGATCGCGCGCTACCGCGAGAGTATTGCCGTTCGACCGGATCATGCAGAATCCTACTGGAGCCTTGCCAATCTGAAGACGTTTCGCTTCGAGGAAAGCGAAGTCGACGCCATGCACAAGCTGCTTCGGCGATCCGACATCAGCGATGAAGCGCGTGCGCAGGTACACAACGCGTTGGGACTTGAATATGAAGCACGCAAGGATTACCCCAGGGCATTCGAGCACTTTGAACAGTGCAACGCGGTGCGACGCAATCTCGAGTCCTATGACCCGGTTGACACCGAAGATACACACGACCGCGTTATCGCGCTCTTCGACGAGGCATTTTTCGAGCAACCTCCCGCAGCGCTCTCCGAGCCGACACCGATTTTCGTTGTGGGACTGCCGCGCTCCGGCTCGACGCTGATCGAACAGATACTCGCAAGCCACAGCCTGGTTGATGGCACCCACGAACTCAGCGACCTGTCGAAAGTCGTCCGCGCCATGCGCCGTGGGCGACGCAGGGAAAAGCGGTTTCCGGAAATCGTCGCGGCATTGAATCAGCCGGGCTGGGCACGCATTGCCGGGCAGTATCTTGACCGCTCAGCCAAGCACCGTGGCCGTGCGCCGTATTTTATTGACACGTGCGCCGTATTTTATTGACAAGAATCCGAATAACTTTATTTTTGTCGGTTTGCTGAAACTCGCAATTCCGAATGCGAAGATCATCAATGCCAGGCGCCACCCGCTCGATAGCTGCCTCGGGTCTTTCAAGCAGTTGTTTGCCAGCGGTCAGCCATTCAGCTACGACATGACGGAACTGGGCGAGTACTACCTGCAATACCAGCGGCTGATGGATCACTGGCATCGAGTCCTGCCCGGGTTTGTACTCGATGTGAATTATGAGGATGTCGTCGGTGACCTGGAAACCGAGGTGCGCCGGCTGCTCGAATTTTGTGACTTGCCGTTCGAGGACAATTGCCTGCGTTTTCACGAAACGGTTCGTGCAGTCAAAACGGCAAGTTCCGAACAGGTACGGCAGCCGATTTATTCCTCATC
>DDIP01000441.1 GCA_002338605.1 Proteobacteria bacterium UBA1847
GGATCGTAACGTCGCCGGCGAGCACGGTGCCGGCGGCCAGGACCTCGCCGCTCGCGAGCGTCAGGCTGTCCGCAAGCGTCGTACCAGCGGCATAAAACCTGGCCGCATGCCCTTCGACCGCCATCAGGATATGGCCAAGGGACAGCAGGATGCCGCCGAACAGGACGGACTTCCTCATGCCGAGATAGCGGTCTGCAATCATGCCGCCGATCAGCGGCAGGGCATAAACGAGACCGGCGTAGGAGCCGAGGACATCCAGGCCTTCGCCGTCTGTGAACAGGTGATACTTTGTCAGGTAAAGCAGCAGCAGGTATTTCATTCCGTAGAATGAAAAGCGCTCCCAGAGTTCAGTCGTAAAGCAGACATACAGTCCAACCGGATGGCCCAGGAATTCGGCCTGATTGGATAGGTCGTCCGCAGGTGCGGCAACAGTGTCGGTCATCTCTATTTCCCCCGGAACGCTTCAAGCGCCGTTTCGAATTATCAGGCGGGTCAGGTAGTTGCATTTAACACTATTTTCGCCCTGTTAGGCTACTTGACAGCCTTCCGCCGGAAGAGTTTCGACATAATAATGCCGAGCTCGTAGAGCAGGTAAACCGGTATCGCCAGGACCGTCTGGCTGATCACATCGGGCGGTGTCAACAGCATCCCGATGACGAAGGCGCCAAGGAATACATACGGTCGGGCCTTGCCGAGCTTCTCCGGTGTGGTCAACCCGGTTGCAACGGTCAGCATCGTCGCGATCGGTGTTTCGAAGGCAAGGCCGAAAACCAGCACGATCATCATGACGAAGCTGATGTACTCCGCAATATCGGGCTTCCAGTCAATGCTGCCGGCCGAGAAGGTCGCGATAAAGCCGAAGATGAGCGGCAACACAACAAAGTAAGCGAACGCGAGCCCCGCGTAGAAAAGCAAGGTGCTCGAAACCAGCAATGGCATCGCGAAATTCTTTTCCTTCTTGTACAGGCCCGGCGCGACAAACGCCCAGACCTGGTACAGCACGACCGGAATTGCAATAAACAGGGCGATATAAAAAGCGAGGGAGATTTGCGCGGTCAGTGGCGAGGCGACTTTAATCGCCTGTAGCTGATTGCCATCGATAAAGCGTGTCAGCGGGTCGGTGGCCAGCATCAGGATGGTCTTCGACACCGGCAGCAGCATAAGAAACACGAGGAACACACTGCCGAATATCTTGAACAGGCGATTTCGCAACTCGAAGAGGTGCGACATGAGTGTGCCTTCCGCGAGTTCCTCGGCCTTATCGTCCGCGGTGTCCGTCATTGATCCGGCTTCTCTTCGCCTGTCTTTTCCGGCGCGTCATCGTCGTCGTCCTCTTCGTCATGCAATGGCGAATAGGTGTCGTCGTCGCGAGGCTTAATCAGTTCGTTGGGGTCGAGATCCTTCGGGTCGAATCCGAAGTTCTTTTTGACGCTGGTTTCTTCTTCAAGCTGGCGTTGCAGCGATCGCGTCATCTGGCGAGCCTTGCCCATCCAGCTGCCGATCTTGCGGGCAACCACCGGCAGTCGTTCCGGGCCAAGAATCATAAGCCCGATCAAACATATGAGCAGGAACTCGGAAGGAGCGATACCCGACATGGCTGGGGATCAGGCGTCGGTCTTGTCGCGGGTCTCTTCAACCGGCGTGTTGTCGAAGTCGGCATCGGACGAATCGTCGAGCTGCTCCTTGGCCTCCTCCGCTTCATTCATGGCGCTGCGAAAACCCTTGACCGACTTGCCGAGGTCGGAGCCGAGCGTGCTCAGCTTCTTTGTGCCAAAAATAGCCAACACAATGACTAAAATGATCAGTAGCTGCCACGGTCCAATGTTGGCAAACATTTCGATACTCCCGGGACACAAAGTCCCATCAAAAAAAACGTGTCGCCAGCGAAAGCCGGGCGCGAATTATGTTCATGATACGCCACGACGCGCAACAATACCGTACCCGTGTCACACGGTGCCTAGCTTTCGAGCCAGAAGGTCACCGGGCCGTCATTGACCAGGGCAACCTGCATATCGGCACCAAAACGTCCGGTCTCCACGCATTCCAGCCGCGTGCGGCATACTGAAACAAGCTCATCAAAAAAAGCGCTGGCCGTGTCCGGGTTCGCCCCCTTGGTGAAACTCGCCCGGGTACCCTTGCGGGTATCGGCCGTTAGTGTGAATTGCGGCACCAGCAGCAAACCGCCACCGATATCCTCAACACTACGGTTCATGCGGTCTTCGGCATCGGGAAACACGCGGTAGCCCAGGATTCGTTCAGCCAGGCGCGCGATATCACGCGCCTCGTCGTCACGGTGCACACCAATCAGGGCCAGCAGCCCGCGCCCGATTCGGGCGATCTCCTGGTCTGCGACTGTGACGGACGCATTACTGACGCGCTGGATCAGGGCAATCATTTGTCGGCGAGTATTCCGGATTCGTCATTTTTGAAGCCTTTATTAATGCATCAAGCAATTACGAATAGCTACCCCGGCAGGCCTGGCTGTAACACTGGCTGGACCGGTCGGTGGGCTGGCGCGATCTGATGCGCTCCCCTTTCCCAAGCCAAGGAGGGCGCGGAACGGGCACGCCCACCGGTCGGACCAGGGAAGGCGGGCCCCGGCGATCTGTCGGGGCCCATTTCGGGTGTTTAGTGGGTTATATAGCGTATTATTTGCGCTATTAGTCCATTATTTGTGGGAAAATTTTTTAACAATATTTTCCCACTTTATTCCGACACCACTCCATCGGGCGTCTATTGAGTCACCCTCGCCGCTCGCATAGACTGGACGCCTCGCCGATAACTGCCGGATTCACAATGAAAAGAAGAGAATTTGTCGGTGGCATTGCCGCCGCCGCGGGACTGGCTGGCTGCTCGCAGGCCGACAACGAAAATACCGGGGTTCAAAAAGCGCAGCAGCGTTTTGAGTGGTCCTGCGTGACATCGTGGCCACCCAAATTCCCGGGACTTGGCATGGCAGTCGAGAACCTGGCCAGGCGACTGGAGCGAGCCTCGGCGGGTCGGCTCAAGATCAAGGTTTACGGTGGCGGCGAGCTGGTGCCGGCATTTGAGGTTTTCGATGCCGTCAGTCGCGGTGCCGTCGAGATGGGGCACGATGCATCCTATTATCACAAGGGCAAGGTCGACGCGGCGCAGTTCTTTACGGCGATTCCATTCGGGATGAATTGCACTGAACTCAACGCCTGGATTTACTATGGCGGTGGGCTGAAACTCTGGCGCGAACTTTACGAGCCGTTCAATCTCGTGCCATTCCTTTGCGGTAACACCGGGGTGCAAATGGGCGGCTGGTTCAACCGGGAAATCAAAAGTGTCGACGATCTCCAGGGCCTCAAAATGCGAATTCCCGGGCTCGGCGGCGAAGTGCTTCGCAGGGCCGGCGGTACGCCGATTACCCTGCCAGGTGCAGAAATTTTCACCTCGTTGCAGACCGGCGCAATCGATGCGACTGAGTGGGTCGGTCCTTACAATGACGTGTCGTTCGGGCTGCACAAGGCCGCCAGGTACTATTACTACCCCGGCTGGCAGGAGCCCGGCCCTGGGCTCGAGTGCATCATCAATCGCGACGCGTGGGAGTCGCTACCTGACGACCTGCAGGCACTGGTCGAAATTACCTGCCAGGCGATTACGACAGACATGGTGGCCGAGTACAGTCACGGCAACGCAAATTCCCTGCAGCAACTGCTCGAAGACCCGAACGTCGACGTACGACCGTTTCCACCCGATGTCCTGCAACACCTGAATGTCATCACGCGGAAGCTGATCGACGAACTGGCCGCCAAAGATCCGGCCGTTGCGAAAGTCAGTGTGCCGTACTACGAATACCTGACGAAGATGGAAACCAACACGCGCATTTCGGAATACGCCTATCTCGATACGCGGCGGTAAGCGCTAGGAACCGTAGATCTTCCCAGGCAACCAGGTGATGAGTTCCGGAAACAGGGCCAGCAACAACAGCGCCAGCAATTGAATGGCAACGAACGGAATCGCCCCGCGATAAATCTGTGTGGTGCTGACTGACGCTGGCGCAACACCCCGAAGATAAAAAAGTGCAAAGCCAAAAGGCGGCGTCAGAAACGACGTCTGCAGGTTGATCGCAATCATAATGCCGAGCCAGACGGGATCGAGGCCCATCGCCAGCAAGACCGGCCCGACGATCGGAACGACGACAAAAGTGATCTCAATGAAGTCGAGAACAAATCCCAGCAGGAACATCACGAGCATCACCACGAGTACGGCACCGAAGACCCCGCCAGGCAGCGCCTCCAGAATCGCGCGGACCCCATCGTCGCCACCGTAGCCGCGAAACACCAGCGAGAATATCGATGCGCCGATCAGGATCATGAATACCATGCTGCTGATGCGTAAAGTGCTTTGCATGATCTCCTGCAGCCGCGACAGATCAAGCTGTCGGCGGGAAAGCGCGAGCAGCAAGGCGCCCATCGCACCGACACCGGCCGCTTCGGTCGGCGTCGCGAGGCCACCGAGTATCGAGCCGAGTACGGCAAAGATCAGCAGCAGGGGCGGAAACAGTGCGTGAAGCACTTGCATCAATGTTGTGGTCTCACCGACTTCTCTGACATGCGCCGGCATCGTCAGGGGCTTGAAAAAAGCGAGTCCGAGTACGTAGAGCATATAGAGAAACACGAGCAGCAAACCCGGTATCAAAGCACCCGCAAACAAGTCACCGACCGAAACGGTTTTCGGCGAAAAAATCCCCATGTCGAGCTGTGCCTGCTGATACGCCGTCGTCATGACATCGCCAAGCATCACGAGAATGATCGACGGTGGGATGATTTGCCCGAGAGTGCCGGACGCACAGATCGTACCGGCTGCGATCTCGGGCGAGTAACCGCGCCTCAACATGGTTGGCAATGACAACAGCCCCATCGTAACCACGGTTGCACCGACGATTCCGGTACTTGCTGCGAGTAACATGCCAACCAGCGTCACCGAAATACCAAGTCCGCCGCGCAAGCTCCCGAACAGGGCGCTCAGGGTTTCGAGCAACTCCTCGGCAATGCGGGCTCGCTCAAGCGTGACCCCCATGAAAACAAACAATGGCACCGCGACCAGTGTCTCGTTGGTCATGATGCCGAAGATCCTGTTCGGCAAACCGGACAGCAATGCGCCGTGGAAGTCGCCGGCCAGTACACCAGCGGCGGCGAAAAGCAGCGCTGTGCCACCAAGCGTGAACGCAACGGGAAAGCCTGCCAGAAGGACCAGGATCACGGAAAGGAACAGCAGCCCGGCGACCCATTCCATCTCAACGTGCTCGCAGCGTTGTAAGTGATCGAACAAAAAGGGCAACGCCCTGAAAGCCGAGTGTCAGCGGCATGAGCAGCAGGACTGACTTCAGCAATGGGATCAACGGGTACGGCAATCCGCCGGACTCACGGGAGGCTTCCCGGAGTCGCCACGAGACAGCGACAAAATCCCAGGCCTTGAAACCAAGGAACAGGCACAGCGGCAAAAGGAAGATCGCAACACCGAGAAGATCGACCCAGGCGCGGCGCCGTGGCGACATCTTTTGATAAAAGATATCAACACGAACGTGTTCCTCCGCCTGCAAGGTGTAGGCCGCGCCTGCCATAAAGACAAAAGCATGCATCCAGACAACCGATTCCTGCAGCCAGATGAGGCCGGCGTCGAATACGTATCGCATCACGACAATGACGAATGTCACAAGCACCATGAACAGCGTGAGCCACGCGCTTGCCTTCCCGAGCTGGATACTCAGCCGATCGAACATGCCTAGTGGCGCCAGAATGTCGGCGTGATCAGTACCAATAGCGTGAATATTTCGAGACGGCCCAGCAGCATGCCGACTACCGAAATCCATTTTGCCGCATCACTCACCGTCATGAATCCCGCTGTAACGTCGCCCAGACCGGGACCAAGATTATTCAACGTCGCTGCCACGGCAGAGAACGCAGTTACCTGGTCGAGACCGGTTGCCATCATTGCCAGGAGCATTACGCCGAATACAACGATGTAAACGGAAAAGAATCCCCAAACGGCATCAACGACGCGTGGCTGCACCGCCGAACTGCCGAGTTTCACCGGAATTTCCGCATTGGGGTGCACGAGCCGAGCAACCTCCCTGGCACCCTGCTTGTAGATGAGCAGCCAACGTATGACCTTGATTCCACCGGCCGTCGACCCGGCGGATCCACCCACGAAACTTGCGAAAATCAACAGAACCGGCAATAGCGTCGGCCACAACGAAAAGTTCTCCGTCGTAAAGCCGGTGGTTGTTGCAATCGATACCGCCTGAAACACGCCGTTGATGATTGTGTCGCCGGGATCATCGAAACCGCGATGATAAAACAAGGTAAACAGCACAACGAGTGACAGGAATATCAAGACAAAACTGTAGGCCTTGAATTCCGGATCATTGAAGTAATGCTTGATTGTGGCGTATCGCCAGGCAAAAAAGTGCAGCGAGAAATTGATGCCGGCGATAAACATGAAAACGATCGCAACCAGGTCAATCAGGGCACTGTCGAAGTAGCCGATGCTGGCATCATGCGGAGAAAAGCCACCGATGGCGACCGTCGAGAACGAATGACACAGTGCATCGAACCAGCCCATGCCGGCGAGCCGGTAACTCAGCATGCAGGCGATCGTAAATGCGAGATAGACATACCACAGCGCTTTCGCCGTTTCGGTGATGCGTGGCGTCAGCTTATTGTCCTTGACCGGCCCGGGTGTCTCGGCTCGATAGAGCTGCATGCCGCCGACACCGAGCATCGGCAATACGGCGACGGCCAAAACGATAATTCCCATACCGCCAAGCCACTGAAGCTGTTGGCGGTAATACAAAACCGAGACTGGCAGGTTGTCCAGGCCGGTGAGCACCGTGGCCCCTGTCGTCGTCAACCCGGACATCGACTCGAATATCGCATCGGTCAGCGACATCGACGGTACGTCAGAAAAGTAAAAAGGAGCCGCACCGAATGTACCCAACACGGTCCAGAATGCAGCAACAACAAGGAAGCCATCACGCAATCGAAGGTCCTTGCGCGATCGATGTACAGGCAGCCAGATGATGACGCCGGCAATCAGTGTCAGGGAAAAACCCTCAACAAAAGGCAGCCAGGACTGATCGTCAAAATACAGGCTGAACGCGATCGGCGGCAGCATCGTCAGGCTGAACATCATCAGCAATAGCCCGAGAATCCGCTGTACGACGGTCCAGTTCATCTAGACGAAGGACACACCGACCTGGAACAGGCTTTCCAGGTTTTCAATCTTACGCCGATCCGTCATGAACAGGATGACGTGGTCGTCCGTTTCGATCGCCGTATCGTGGTGGGCGATGATCACCTGGTCACCGCGAACAATGGCAACAATCGCCGTGCCCTTGGGTAACTCGATTTTCTCAATGGTCCGACCAACGACTTTGGAGCTGTCTTTATCGCCGTGTGCGATCGCTTCCATCGCTTCTGCGGCACCCCGCCGCAAGGAATGCACTTTGACGACGTCGCCGCGACGAACATGCGCGAGCAACGAGCCGATCGTAATCTGCTGTGGTGAAATGGCAATGTCGATACTGCCGGACTCAACCAGGTCGACATACGACGGGCGATTGATCAACGCCATGACTTTGTTGGCGCCAAGACGCTTCGCCAGCATTGAGCTTAAGATATTGGCCTCTTCCGAGTTGGTCAGGGCGCAGAAGACATCGACACTGTCGATATTTTCTTCCAGCAACAGCTCTTCGTCTGCCGCGTCGCCAACCAGCACAATTGCCTTGTTGAGCTGCTCCGAGATAGTGCGCGCGCGTTGCGGATCGCGCTCGATAATCTTGACCTGGTTGGTGTGCTCGAGCGCCAGCGCCAGGCGGACGCCGATGTTACCGCCACCCGCAATGACAACCCGTCGCACCGGGTCTTCAAGGCGGCGCATCTCGCTCATGAAAACGCGAATATCTTTTCGATCCGCAATAAAAAAGACTTCATCGCCTTCCTGGATGACGGAATCGCCATCGGGAAGCATCGCGACGCCCTGCCGGTAAATTGCCGCAATGCGACCTTCTGTATTTGGGATATGGTCCTTCAGCGTCGCTATCCGCTGGCCGACCAACAGGCCGTCACGGTCTGCCTTTGCACCAACAAGTCGTACGCGACCGTCGGCAAAGTCGAGCACCTGGGACGCGCCCGGATAGAGGATCAGCTGTTCAATATGCGAACAAACCAGCTGCTCGGGGCTGATGCGAACATCGATCGGAATTGCGTCCTGTGTGAACAGGTTATTCGCATTCATGTACTCAGCCGCGCGAATTCGCGCAATCTTGGTCGGTGTTCGAAAGCTCGTATAAGCGACCTGGCAGGCAACCATATTGGTTTCATCGGAATTGGTCAGTGCGACGACAATATCGGCATCGCTGGCGCCGGCGCGTTCCAGCACATCCGGATAGGCGGCGTGGCCGACGACGGTTCGTATGTCGAGGCGGTCCTGCAGTTCACGCAGAACCTCGGAGCGCATATCGACGACCGTGACCTCGTTGGCCTCCTCGCGCGACAGGTGATATGCCGCGGATGAACCAACCTGACCTGCACCGAGAATGAGAATTTTCATCGCGGGTAGTCTACATCAGTTCGAGATTCGCATAGCTCAGAACGAGCCATTTTGTACCGGCATTCTCGAAATTGACTTCGACCCGGGCATGGGCGCCCTGGCCCTCATAGTTGAGTATGACGCCATCGCCGAACTTCTTGTGACAAACGCGCTGACCGAGGCGAATGCCGAGCTCGTTGTCGCTGCCTCTCGCACTCTGCCCGTGCTGTGTCTGGCGCGGCGAACGCAGTGGTCTTGCGATCTGCATCCGGGGCCGGATTTCTTCGACAAATTCATCCGGTATTTCTGCAATGAAGCGCGACGGCTGCGCGAAGTTATCCATGCCGTGCAACCGGCGCTGTTCTGCGTAGGTAATGTACAGCGTCTGCATGGCGCGCGTGATGCCCACGTAGCAAAGACGACGCTCTTCCTCGAGCCCCTGTGAATCTGCGACCGAACGCTGGTGCGGAAACAGGCCATCTTCCATGCCGCACATGAACACCAGCGGAAATTCCAGGCCTTTTGCCGAGTGCATGGTCATCAGTTGCACACAGTCCTCCCAGGCGTCGGCCTGGCCTTCGCCGGCCTCGAGCGCTGCGTGCGACAGAAACTCGTCCAGGGGCGACATTTCCTCGGCCGGGTCCGGCTCAAAACTCTTCGCGGCACTGACGAGTTCGGCAAGGTTTTCGACACGTGTCTCGCCTTTTTCGCCTTTGTCTTTCTTGAAAAACTCAGGCAGTGAGCTCAGATGAATGACGTGATCGACCTTGTCGTGCAGGTCCAGGCCGTTGGTCTCACGCGCCATGCGTTCGATCAATGACATGAACGCATTGACTGCGTTGGCCGCCCGTCCATTCAGGTCGTCACTGGCGACGGCGCCCGCTGCACGCCACAGCGAGCAGGCGTTCGCGCGCGCATAGGCACGCATCATTTCGACGGTGCGCGCACCGATACCGCGTGTCGGTTTGTTGACGACCCGCTCAAACGAGCTGTCGTCATCGCGATTCGAGATCAGGCGCAGGTAGGCCAGTGCATCCTTGATTTCGGCGCGCTCGAAAAATCGCAGACCACCGTAGACGCGATAGGGAATCCGCGCATTGATGAGGCCCTCTTCCAGCACGCGTGATTGCGCATTGGAACGATACAGAATTGCGGCGTCGGCACGCGGGTGTCCCTGCGCGATCCAGTCTCGAAGTCGACCGACGATAAAATCGGCTTCGTCGCGTTCGTTGTACGCGGAGTAGACCTTGATCGCTTCTCCGGTTGCGCCGTCTGTCCAGAGGTTTTTGCCCATGCGCGAGCTGTTGTTTGCGATGACGGCATTGGCAGCATTCAGGATGGTTTCCGTCGAGCGGTAGTTCTGCTCAAGCTTGACGACGTTGGTTCCCGGGAAATCCTTCTGGAAACGATGAATGTGTTCAACACGCGCGCCACGCCAGCGATAAATCGACTGGTCATCGTCACCGACCACAAACGGCACGCCCCGACTTCCGGCGATCAATCGCAGCCAGGCGTACTGGATAGCGTTGGTGTCCTGGAATTCGTCAACGAGCAAGTGCTGGAAGCGCCGGCGATAGTGTTCCAGTAACTCGGCATTGTCCCGCAGCAACTCGTGTGCACGTAGCAACAACTCCGCGAAGTCAACGAGCCCCCCGCGCTGGCAGATTTCCTCGTAGGACTGGTAGAACGAAATCATCTGGCGCCGGTTGGGGTCGCCGTCGTCATCGAGATGTTGCGGTCGAAGCCCTTCGTCCTTCTGCGCATTGATGAACCACTGGATTTCCCTGGGCACCCAGCGGCTGTCGTCGGCTTCCAGATTCTTCAGCAATCGCTTGATCAGCCGCAACTGGTCATCCGAGTCGATGATCTGGAAATTCTGCGGTAATGAAGCCTCGCGCCAGTGCCGTCTCAGCATGCGGTGGGCAAGACCGTGGAACGTACCGATCCAGAGGTGTTGCACCGGCACATTCAGCAACGACTCGATACGGCTGCGCATCTCAGCCGCAGCTTTGTTGGTGAAGGTGACGGCCAGCAGGCTCTGCGGCGAAATGCCCTCGACCTCGATCAGCCATGCTGCACGGTGAACGAGCACGCGCGTCTTGCCGCTACCTGCCCCGGCGATAACCAGTGCGGGCTCGGACGGCGAAGTGACGGCCTGACGCTGTGCGTCATTCAGGCTGTCGAGGATTGGTGTGACATCCATTCGGGAGAGTGTTGCCGGGCGCTCGAAAGCGCGAAAGTGTAGCAGAGCTTTACTGTTCCCAGCGAACACCCAATGTGTATTGATAGCGCTCAAACTGGAGGCGCGCGTCGTTCGACACCGTTTCGCGGTAACGTCCCTCTGCAACAAGACTCAGGTGGCGCGTAATGTGGAAATCCGCCGTAAGGCGCATCTCGGCCGACTCCTGCGTCTTTCTGGCCTGGTTCGGGTTGTTATAGGCGAACGCATTCGGGTAGTCGTAAAGATGGTAGATACCTCTCGCCTCGATGTCGAATCGCTCGCCCGGCGTCCAGTGAATTTGCACACCGGCACTGTCGCGGGTGTAATCGTAGTAGCCGACATACTGGTCGATGCGTTCGGTACGTTGCACGTCGAAGCCGAACCAAAGGCTGTCAAAAACTCGCTGCCGGGCAGTGAGCTCCACGGCGTAGTAGTCATAGCGCGTGTTCGGATTACCGAGTCTTGGCTGGCCATCGAGGTCGTAGGATGGACGGTCACCGTAGCGGCGACTGTAGCCTTCGGCCGTCAGCCGGAACAAGGAAGTTGAGGTGAACTTGTACTGACCGTAGAGGCGTAGCAATAAATACTCATGATCGTATTCGGGCACGACCTCCTGGGTTTCGTAGTTCCAGAGTTGACCCTTGATGTGCGCACCGATTGCAAGTCGTTCATGCGACTGCCGCAGCCGAAGTTCGGGGCCGTATCGCAGGTAGTCCATACGATCCTCGATGGAGGTGCCGTCAATATCACGGGCCGTGCCATCGTCCGGGTCGAAATAGGTTTCAACGTGCTGGGAGACGGCAAAAGCGCTGTGAACGATGCGCTCGCGGCTGCCTTCTTTGCGGCTGTACTCACTGCCGAAACTGGCTTCGTGCTGGTATTCGTTGGCGTTCTCAATTTCCTTATCCTGGTAGTAGCGACCGGCGAGTTTATAAGCCACGTAAAAGCCTTCGAACTTGAGGCTGTTAACCAGGTATTTGGCGCTTAAGCTGAGCGGCATGAAAGCACCACTTTGAACAACGGGTGTTACGACAGGCGCGGTCGGTTCGGACCGATCGATATAAGGTTCGGCCGGTGAGCGAAACACATTGTCGTCGGTCCCAAAGCCGATACGTACGCGAAACTGAAAGTCGGCAAAATCGCGCTTCTTCTCGCGCTCGGCGACCCGTACTTCGAATTCGTCAGGGGTTGCCTGTTCGTCGCGAATCCTGGAGATTGCAACGACGGCAAAGGATTGAATCTTCTCGTTGACATTCTGGTCGCGCGCCAGGCGAAACCAGCTCAGTGCTTCATCGACCTCACCAAGCTCGTAGGCATTGAGCCCGAGGTTGTACTGCGCGGCGACACGCAATGACGGATCGCCGAGTGCCTGCGATAACTCATCGCGTGCGCGAATGTGCTGGCCGGCGCGGTAGTGGGCGACCCCCATGTTGTAGTGCAAAAGCGCCGTGTCCATGCCCTCTTCCTGGGCCTGTCGATAGCGCAACAACGCAGCCCAGTAGAGGTCATCCCGGAACAGGCGGTTGCCGTCGGCAAAATACTCGCTGGCCGTCATCGCATTGGCTGTCTGAACCGGCACAAAGCAACTAACTGCTGCCAGGAAACTCAGGCAAACACGGAGGTATCGCATCTTGACCATGTGGGTGGGATTGACTCGCGTTATGTCAGATTTGAAAGAGTACAGACTAAAGGGGTCCGAAAACTATGACGCAGTCGAAAAAAATCCTCCCGAACGGCAGGCATTCGGGAGGATTTGACGGTTTCAGCCGTATTTTCAGCGACTAGTCGTCGTCATCGCTGTCATCGGAATCATCGTCGTCATCGTCCATTTCGTCGTCTTCGTCCTCATCGGCGATGTCATCTTCGATCTCGTCACCATCTTCGAAGTCGTCGTCACTTTCGAGGTCGTCTTCGTTCTCGTGTTCCTCGTCGACATCATCGAAGCCGTCGTCGCTGTCGTCGCCGTCGTCGTCGTCGATAAAGTCGTCCTCCTCCTCATCTTCGTCGTTGCGGCGATCCTCGTCTTCATCCGTTTCGTCGTCATCGCGGTCGTCCTCGCGCCGCTGTTCCTCTTCCTCGTCGCGCTGACGGTCGCCGTCGTCTTCCCAGTCGTCATCATCGACATCGTCTTCATCAGGGCCGCGCATCCGCGAAATACTGGCGTCGATTTCACTGCTATCGTCACCGACGACCATTGTGACGTCGAGACCCTCGAGGGCGTCATCGGCGCGCACGGACGCCGGGAATAGTGCGAAACATGTGAGCACCAGTGTTGCCGCCAAAATATTGAGTTGTTTCATTGTCCTGCTCCGTTAACCAACGTCTACGCGCAGCCGGAACGTCCGGCCACGGTTGTTGTGTACAAGGCTTGCGTGAACCTCACCACCGATGGGTGATGTGGCGATTAATTTCAGTGGCAGCAAATTTCTGCCCGCCGTCAGACTGGTTTGCCAGGTCACTTCGCGCTGGCCGGGAAACCCGGACAGCTCGATACCGTCGGGCAGGCGCACCGTCAGTGTCGCCGAATCGAGTGCCTCTGCTGATGCAAAAATAAGATTGACTGTCTGCGGTTCGGCAAGCGTCATTGTAACGCCGGGAAGCGCAGCTTCGGGTAATGGCAATTCCGGGTTCGCGAGGAACATCATGCCGATTGCCCAGAGTGCCAGGCCGGCGGCAACGGCGGAGCCAAAGCCGGTCATCAACCAGCGATTACGTTGACGACGTGTCCCTTCGTGCGTCGCTCGCAGGAGCGATCTGTCGTAAAAGTCTGCGCTTGCTTCCGGCATCGGAAAGTCCTTTAAAAGTGCCCGGATCTCCTGATCCTGTCGATCTGTATTTTCGTTTTGCATGGTTTTCGCCCTGTCTGATCCGTACACGCTCAGCCTCTGAAAAAGGTTCCATCCGCCGACAGTATCTCCCGCAGGCGTGCCCGGGCCCGATGCAGCCGGGACTTTATGGTTCCGACCGGAACTCCCATAAGATCTTGAATTTCAGTGAGTTTATAACCCTCGGTGTCGTGCAGAAGTACAATCACCCGGTGCTCCTCGCTGAGTGCCGAAAGGGCCGCGTCGAGCTTTCGCATCCGTTCGAAACGCTCCTGGTCTCGCTCTGGATTGTCGGGTCCGGGAAGGCCGGCGAGGCCGTCTCCCGCCATTTCGCCTTCGTAAACGGTCTGGAGACGTCTTCGGGCAAAACGCCGCCGCTCATCGATGAACAGGTTGTACATCATTCGCGACAACCAGGAACCCGGCTCGTCGATGTCGACCAGATCGGTGAGTTTGCCGTAGGCCTTGATCAGCAATTCCTGGAACAGGTCCTCGGCCTCAGCCTTTTGGCCGGCAAGCCGCCACGCAAGCCGGTACAGCCGGTCGAAATGCGGGCGTACGATTTTCTCGAAAGCCTGATGTTGTGTTGAATTGCTCAGGGCTTCGTTCCGCTGCGAACAAAAACATAGTTGCGATGATGAATGCCCGGCTTGACGTGTTCGAAATCGGCAAACCTCGAATACTCAATCAGCTTGGAGCGTCCTTTGTGAAACAGGCTCGCGTGGTCTTCCGGTGTTATATGGAAAAAATATCCGTCGTAACCCAGATCCGTCAAAAAGGCGAACAACACACCGCGGTCCGCTTCACCGTCATGGCATTCGAAAAGCAGCGTCGGATGATCGCGTTCGAGCATTCGTTTTCCGCCCTCGAATACCGGCAACTCGTGTCCCTCGACGTCGCACTTGATGAAGCGGATCGCACCGACATCGTGCTCGTCGAGATAATCGTCCAGGCGAATCACCGGAATGTCGATCTCATCGACCCCGGCACCCGGTTCATTATGAAAGCTCGCCATGCCGGATCCGGCCTTGTCGCGTCTCATCGTCAGCACGCCGGGCTCACGCGACAGGCCCTGGTTTACCAGCGTCATGTTGTCGAGACTGAAGCTCTCCCTGACATTCTCAAGGTGCGGGCCGAGTTCCGGCTGTGCCTCAAACGCGATCAGACGACCCTGCCTGCCGGCGGCACGGGACATGTAGATGGAATAAACGCCCTTGTTGGCACCGATGTCCAGTACGGTTGAGCCAGCCAGGTCAGCGTTTCGAACGTACTGAATGCAGGCAACCTCGGACTTGAATCGCAAGCGCCAGCAACGGTGCATCGTGTGAAGTCTTTCCCAGGCGCTCAAAGCCATTGTGATCCCGGTTCGTCCTGTTTACCGCACGGATTGTCGCATACCCCGACACTGCCACGACAGGCGCCGCCATACTGACACCGGTTGATGTCGATGTTCCAGGGAGTTCGCATGACCACATTCAAGATCAATTCGAGAACAGTGACATTCGACGGTGACGACGATACGCCGCTGTTGTGGGTAATTCGTGACGAACTCAGATTGACCGGTACCAAGTTCGGCTGTGGCATCGGCCAGTGCGGGGCCTGTACCGTCCATATCAATGGTGCGGCGCAGCGATCCTGCGTCACCCCGGTCGCTGCGGTTGCCGACCAGGCAATAACAACAATCGAGGGTCTCGCCACGGCTGATGATCGTTTGCATCCTGTGCAGCAGGCCTGGCTTGAGCTGGATGTGCCGCAATGCGGCTACTGCCAGGCAGGACAGATCATGGCGACTGTGGATTTTTTGAAGCACTTCCCGGCTCCCAGCGACGAGGACATCGATAGCCATATGACAAACATCTGTCGTTGCGGAACCTATGCCCGAATTCGAAAGGCAATTCACCGTGCCGCTGAACTCGGCACTGTCGTTGAGTCGACGGGGGCGCGAGAATGAGCGCGACGATACCGGGGCTCGAAATCAATCGCCGTCAGTTCCTGGTTGCCGGCGCGACCGTAGCGGGCGGTTTTTTGCTCGGCTTGCCACGAGGCGGTTCCGCCGGTGAAGCGGCAGGCAAGCGGATAGGATTCTTCGTCCAGATTGAGCGCGATGGACAGGTCATCATCGGTTCCAACCAACCGGAGATCGGCCAGGGCCAGCGCACGACGCTGCCGATGCTCGTTGCCGAAGAGCTCGATGTTGACTGGTCAATGGTCAGCGTTCGTCAGATGCCGCTCGGCATCGTCAAGACCGATGACGGCTACGCCTGGAAATACGGCGGCCAGGGCGTTGGCGGCAGCACCGGCCTGACCGATAACTGGGACTACATGCGCCAGGTTGGTGCGACTGCGCGCGGGCAACTCATCAACGCGGCCGCGAGGCGCCTTGGCGTCGCGGAATCGGAATGCACGACACGGCCCGGTCTTGTCATCGTAAAGTCCCGTGGCGCAGAGATCGCCTACGGCGACCTGGTCACGGAGGCCGCAGCGTTGCCGTTGCCCGAAGAAAGCCCGCCATTGAAAGCCCTCAAGGATCACCGCATTGTCGGCAAACAGCAGAAAACCGTCGACGCGCTGGATATCGTCACGGGCAGGGCCCAATACGGTATTGACACGTTTCGACCGGACATGTGCTACGCCGTTATCGCCCGCGCACCGGTTCTCAATGCGACTGTAAAGAATATCGATGCGACCGCCGCGAGGAAAATCAAAGGCGTTCTCGACGTATTCGAAATACGGGGGCCGGCCATGGGCGAGCCCTACCAGGTTCTTGCGAGCGGTGTGGCTGTGGTCGCAACATCGACATGGATCGCGATGAAGGGCCGTGATGCCCTGTCCATTGAATGGCATGCTAGCCCGAGCGCCTCTGACAACAGCGACGATTTCTGGCGTGAGAATACCGATCTGCTGGAAGGCGATGGTCAGGTCGTCCTCGATGACGGCGACTTCCCGGGAGCGATGGCTGCCGCTAAAACGGTCGTCAAGCATTCTTACCGAGTGCCGTTTGTTTCTCACGCTCCGCTCGAGCCGCAGAACTGTTACGCCTACGTGCAGAAAGATCGTTGTCACGTCATTGCGCCGACCCAAATGCCGAGCGGCGCATCACGTTCTGCCGCCGCCGTTACCGGCTTGCCCAGGGAACACATACACGTTGAAATGACGCGCGTTGGGGGAGGCTTTGGCCGCCGATTGACGAATGACTACGTTGCGGAAGCGGCAATGATTTCGAAACACACCGGCTGGCCGATCAAGCTGCAATGGTCTCGCGAAGATGACATCAGGAATGATTTCTACAGGCCGGCAGGTATCCATGAGTTGCAGGCGGGTCTCGATGGCAATGGAAAGCCGACAGCATGGACGCAGCGACTTGCCAGTGCCAGCAAGTACTACCGGCGGCCGAACATGCCCGATGATGAGCTGTTTGGCGCAGAGCTTTATGTCGACGATTTCCCGCGACGATGCATTGAGAATGTCCGCCTCGAATATTTCCACAACAAGATTGGTTTGCCTCGTGGCTCCTGGCGTGCGCCGGCTCACACGGCGAATGCCTGGGTTGTTCAGAGTTTCATCGACGAGCTTGCTCACGATAGCGGGCAGGACCCACTGCAACTGCGTCTCGACCTGTACGGCGACGAGCGTGAGCTTCCCTACAGCAACCATGGCGGTCCGACGTTCAATCCGGGCCGACTGTCCAGGCTGCTCAGGTTCGTCGCAGAACGAATCGGCTACGGCAAAACCCTGCCGGAGGGCCGCGGTATCGGTATCGCCAGCCATTTTACGTTTGGTGGATATGCGGCTCATGCGATCGAAGTTACGGTCGTGCAAGGAAAGCTCACCATTGAGCGTATCGTTGCTGCGATCGACTGCGGATTTGCCGTGAATCCCAATGCTGTCGATGCACAATTGCAGGGTGGTACTGTTGACGGGCTGAGTACAGCGCTTGGATTACAGATCACCGTCAAGGATGGCCGCATTCAGCAGTCCAACTTCCACGACTACCCGCTGGCACGAATTGCGACGTTCCCCGCGCTTTTCGAAACGCACATCCTGCCTTACGACGACACGCCGACCGGTGTCGGCGAGATCGGCTTGCCGACGGCGGCGCCTGCGTTGACGAACGCGATTTTCAATGCAAGTGGTTTGCGAATCCGCTCACTGCCAGTGAGCGATTTCCTAAAGGTTTAGCTGAATCTTGAGATAGTGGTCGATTAACAGCGCGGCAAACAGAAAGCCCAGGTAGCTGATGGAATACCGGAACATGTCCATTGGCAATTCAATGTCATCGTGATCCCGGAACAGGCGTACCGCGTAGTAGAGAAAATACAGTCCGAGAATGACGGCGCTCGCCAGGTAAATGAGCCCGCTCATGCCGATCAGGTACGGCAGTATTGTGACGAGCAGCAAAAGAACCGTGTAGAGCAGGATATTCAGGCGCGTATACGCCTCGCCATGCGTCACCGGTAACATCGGAATGTCGACTTTCGCGTATTCTTCTTTTCTGGCGATTGCAAGCGCCCAGAAGTGCGGCGGTGTCCAGATGAAAATGATCAGGAACAACAGCAAAGCGCCGCTCGTCACCTCGTTGGTGATCGCCGCCCAGCCGAGCACCGGCGGTGCCGCACCCGCCGCCCCGCCG
>DDIP01000077.1 GCA_002338605.1 Proteobacteria bacterium UBA1847
AGCCGTGAGTGCTCGCAAGGCCGGCGCCGATGAGGTCATACTTCTTGAGCGGACAGACAGCCTGCTGGGTACTGGGCTGGTCGGCGGAATCATGAGAAATAACGGTCGTTTCACGGCAACCGAAGA
The DNA here is from genome assembly GCA_002338605.1 of Proteobacteria bacterium UBA1847. Classification (GTDB taxonomy): domain Bacteria; phylum Pseudomonadota; class Gammaproteobacteria; order Steroidobacterales; family Woeseiaceae; genus UBA1847. Next base: position 127 of record DDIP01000077.1, read on the forward strand.
GATGTTCCAGCTTGGCGGTGGTGATTTGTTCAAGGTCTGTGACGACAATTCACGTCACGTCAACATGGAGTTTCCGGGTCACAAGCATGCGTCAATTTATGACGTCAATAAGATCGAAGCGGCAGTAAAACGCTGCCTCGTCGAGAACGGTGTGGAAGTCTGGACATTCAGCCGAACCACAGACGTCGAAATAAGCAATGGCTCCATTACGGCAGTTTTTCTTGAGGGTGGAACCCGGGTTGAAGGTGATGTTTTCATGGACACAACCGGAACCTGCGGTGCACAGACCTTGTGCACCGACAATGGCAATGGATGTGTAATGTGTGTCATTCGATGTCCGACATACGGGCCACGAGTCAGTCTCGCCGGCTTGTGCGGAATCGAGGAGCGTGATGGCAGGAAACCCGATGGCTCATACGGTGCGATGAGCGGATCCTGCAAACTCAGCAAGGAAACTATCGATCCAAAAATAATTGAAGAACTCGAACGCACCGGCCTGGCGATGATTCCGCTGCCAAAAGAAATGGTCAATGAAAGCAAGCTTGGATCAAAGGCTTGTGCCCAGTACGCGCTGAAAGAATACGCCGAAAACGTCATTCTGCTCGATACCGGTCACGTCAAGCTAATGACACCCTTCACACCGCTGCATGAACTGAGGCAGTTACCCGGTATGGAAGAGGTCAAATATGTTGACCCCTACGCGGGAACCGTGGGCAATTCCATGCGATTTGCGAACATTTCGCCTCGTGATGACGCACTTCAGGTGATTGGAGATGTCGATAATCTTTTCTGTGGCGGCGAAAAGGCCGGATTGCTTGTTGGCCATACGGAAGCAATGGTGACCGGGGCAATTGGAGCACACAACGCTGTTCGAGCGATGGCCGGCAAGGAACTGTTGCAAGTCTCAACGAAACTGGCCGTCGGAGACGCAATCAAGAACGTGCGTGAAGAAATGGATCAGGAAGGTGGCATGGGCAAGAAATACACATTTTCCGGCTCTGTTTACTTCAACCGCATGAAAGACAAGAATCTTTACACTACCGATGTAGAAGCGATCAGAAAGCGCGTGGCAAAAGCCGGATTGACCGGAGTTCTAGAGCAAAAGGTCGCTTAGTCATGGCATACATGATCACCGCGGAGTGCGTTAACTGTAGTGCCTGTGAACAAGAGTGCCCCGTACAGGCGATTTCTGCCGCCGCGGACCAGTACGTTATCGACCCGAATATCTGCGTTGATTGTGTAGGCTATTTTGAAGAGGCGCGTTGCAAATGGGCCTGTCCTGTCAATGCGTGTATCCCTGAACGAGAAACCTATCTCGCGAGAGCCGCAACAATGATCGCCAAGGGCGTGAAGCCGGTGATATTCAAAGACGGTGATTCGGTCGGTGGAAAAGTGCTGTCAGATTAGGAACAAGCGTGTTCGGGACTCAGGCTCCGAATAGAAAACCTGTAGATCATGGAGAAGTAAAAGGATGTTAGGTTCTGAAGTACTGGTAAAGATGTTAACGGGATACGGGGTAGATACCATTTTTGGAGTTCCCGGTGATACTAATGTTCCGCTTTACGCGGCACTGGATGATGCCAAAGGAGAGATTCGGCATGTCATGGCGCGAGATGAGCGCGGTGCCGGATTCATGGCAGATGCCTATGCGCGAGTTTCGAACAAGGTCGGCGTATTCGAAGCACCGTCTGGTGCAGGCGCAATGTATTCGTTGCCTCCGCTGGCCGAGTCGAACGCATCATCCGTTGCGGTCATACTCTTTACGATCGATGTTCCGCTGATTTGTGAGGGCCGGGGAGTCATCACAGAATTGGATTGCAAGACGCTTTTTGAGCCCGTCTCCAAAGCTTCCATACAGGTAAAGTCAGCTGAGAAAATTCCGGAAATCGTACGTCGCGCTTTCCGTACCGCAACGACAGGAAAGCCGGGTGCCGTTCACGTGGTCGTTCCTGAAGACATGCTGAAGGCCGACGTTGATCCAAGCAAGATTTCTTTGCATGTTGAAGAAGAGTGCAAGACCTTCCCGGCTATTCGCTCGGTCGCACCGTCCGACACGCACCGGAAACTGATGACGATGTTGTCGCAGGCGAAACGACCCCTGCTGGTTGCCGGCGGAGGCGTCAACCGCTCCATGGCGCAGCCCGAGCTTCTGGAATTCATCAATCGATTCCAGATCCCGGTCGTCAGCACAATTACCGGCCAGTGCGCTATTGAACCGAACCACCCGCTGGAGATGGGTGTTATCGGCGACAACGGCTTCCATCCGCATGCGAACAAGGCGCTTGACGAATCTGATCTGACGGTTTATCTCGGATCAAAAGTTGGCTCGGTAGTCACGATTGGCTGGACTTTTCCGAGTGAACGTCCTGACAGAAAAATAATTCAGGTCGATATCGACGCTGAGGTACTTTCAAACAATACGAGAAATACGCTTTCCATCTTTGGTGATGTCAAGGCTGTATTGGCCGAGCTTCTGAAGATTGACGACATCAAGCTGGGTGACTACTCGAAGTGGGTTGCCGAGGTGAATGGCTGGAGAAGTAATTTCTGGCTCAATGCCGAGCCGCTTTTCAACGAAAGGACGAAACCCGTACGGCCTGAGCCGGTAGTAAAGGCGTTCAACGATCGCATCAAGGGTGCCGTGAATATTCTGTCGGATGCAGGCACGCCAACGCCCTACATGACCCGGTTTCTCAGGCTCGCTGACCCAGGGTCTCGCATTATTATTCCACGGGCATTCGGAGGCCTGGGTTATGCGATACCCGCGGTTGTCGGCGCATGGATGGCGGAACCCGATAAGCGGCCAATCGGCATGTTCGGCGATGGATCGCTCGGCATGACGGCAGGTGAACTGGAGACCCTGGTCAGGTTGAAGTGTCCTGCGTTACTTATTCACTTTAACAACGCCTGTTTCGGGTGGATCAAAGGCCTGCAAAGACTCGACGGCTATGATAACGATAACTGCTACTCGGTCGACTTTGACGCAACGAAGGCGAGTGCGGTGGCTGAAGCGTTTGGTATGAAGGCCTGGCATGTTACGGACATGGATGAGTTGGAGACTGCTATGGACGAAGCGTTCGCCTACGATGGTCCATGCCTGATTGATATTGTTGTCGAATCGTTGGCTGAACGAGTGCCGCCGGTTTATTCGTGGCTGAAAAAACGCGGCAAAGACCCGCTGTCAAATAAGGCTGATGCGGTGTGGTATAGCTAGGCCAGGAGGTATTCGAGACCAGATGAAAACTGTTGAATGCACTGACATTGAGCAAAAGGAGTCGTGTGAAGAAGATCTAGCACGGGCCGTTGTGACTGTGGTCTCAGTTGAAGGCGACAGAGTCCACGTTGAGTCATCGGGAGGCGCTGCTTGCAGTCGATGTGCACACTCGGGCGGTTGTGGAACAAAGTCTCTACTGGCGTTTTTCGGGAATAAGGCAGTCCCACTTGTGCTGGACAACAATCTTGGTGCCAGAGTTGGTGACCAGATTGAAATCGGAATCGAGCACAGCAAGATCCTGAAACTGTCTGCGCTATCTTATCTCTTGCCGATTATCGGTCTTTTGGGTGGAGGTGCCCTGAGCGCTGTCGCGGAGACGAGTGACATCATGGCACTCGGCTTGGGACTGGCGGGTCTTGGAATTGGATTCGCGTACAGTCGTCACCTCTATAGT